>NZ_JBGTZC010000049.1:0-11954 GCF_041807725.1 Streptococcus sp. E17BB | reverse complement strand
CAACCTGATGGTCCAACAAAGACGATGAACTCCTTGTCCTTGATGTCCAAATCAAAGTCCTCAACAGAGTAGAAGTCACTGTTTGGGTACTTCTTGTAAAGGCTGTTCAGTTTTAATGTTGTCATGTCATTCCTTCTTTCTTCTTTTTATCTGAATTGTTGCGGTAACGGGGCATTACAGTATTAAACAGATAATGATACCTCTATTATGCAACCGCTTGCTCAAAATGTCAAGTAGTTTTTTGAAAAAATTAAAAAAAAATTTAGTTCCGAATTAACCCTTACAACTCTTCTTTGTCACTTAGGAACTAACTCTTTCACGCAACCGTTTGCTTAATTGGCAAAAAAAAGTTATAATGGCATCAAATGATAATTTAAAGGAGACCTTTCATGACAGAAAATCTTATGACTGAACGCTGGTGGCACCGTGCCACTGTTTATCAGATCTATCCCAAGAGCTTTATGGACAGTAACGGTGATGGTATCGGTGACTTACCGGGTATCATCAGTAAGTTAGATTACCTAAAAGAGCTTGGCATCACCGCCATTTGGCTCTCACCTGTTTACCAAAGTCCCATGGACGATAATGGGTATGATATTTCTGACTACGAAGCCATTGCAGCAGAATTTGGTAGCATGGCGGACATGGAAGAACTTTTTTCTGAAGCCAAAAAACGTAGTATTCGCATTATTATGGATTTGGTGGTCAACCATACCTCCGATGAGCACGCTTGGTTTGTGACAGCCCGTCAGCAACCAGATAGTCCTGAGCACGACTTTTACATCTGGGCAAATGAACCAAATGAACTGAGTTCAGTTTTTGGCGGTTCTGCGTGGGCTTATGACGAGCAAACTCAAGCCTACTACCTCCACTTCTTCAGTCGTAAGCAACCTGACCTCAATTGGGAAAACCCCGTATTGCGTCAAAAGATTTACCAGATGATGCAGTTTTGGATTGACAAGGGCATTTCAGGTTTTCGGATGGACGTCATCGACATGATTGGCAAAGTCCCTGACCAACTCATTGGCAACAACGGTCCCAAGCTCCATGACTATTTGCAGGAAATGCACCAAGCCTGCCTGACCGACCCAGACTTACTGACAGTAGGAGAAACCTGGGGCGCCAATCCTGAACGGGCGAAACTCTACTCTGCACCAGACCGCAAGGAGCTGTCCATGGTCTTCCAGTTTGAACACATCGGTCTCCAGCACGAAACAGATAAAGACAAGTGGCATTATACCAAACTTGATGTCCCTAAACTAAAAACCGTTCTGTCACGTTGGCAAACCGAGTTGCCTGTCGGACAGGGGTGGAACTCGCTTTTTTGGAACAATCACGACCTGCCACGTATCCTCTCTATCTGGGGAGATACGGGCACTTACCGTGAAAAATCAGCTAAAGCCTTCGCTATCTTGCTTCATCTGATGCGGGGAACACCTTACATCTATCAGGGGGAAGAGATTGGAATGACGAATTTCCCATTCACAACTGTTGACCAGCTCAACGATATCGAAAGCCTCAACTACCTGACAGAAGCTAGACAGGCTGGCCAGTCAAATGACGTTACCCTTGACCAGATTCGCATGATTGGTCGTGACAATGCCCGCACGCCAATGCAGTGGACAGCTGGGCAACAGGCTGGCTTCACCACAGGGCAGCCCTGGCTACCTATCAACCCTAACCACCAGACCATCAACGTCGCTCAGGCACTGGCGGATAAGCAATCGATCTTTTACACCTACCAACAGCTGGTTCGCTTGCGCCTAGAGGCTGACTGGCTGATTTACGGCGATTACAACCTCCTCGATACGCCTGATCAAGTCTTCGCCTATACTCGTCAATGGCAGAGCAGTACCTATCTTGTGGTCGTTAACCTCTCTGATCAGGTTCAGCACCTCTCGCTACCTGATGGCATCGATGAGCTTATTATCACCAACACTGTTCTCCCTGAAGACCTCGACCAGATGAAACTGGAGGCTTGGGACGCATTCTGCTTGAAACTAATCTCTTAATAGCTGAACCAAATGGTTGCATTACCCCTCTCAAATAAGGTAAAATAAGCATCAGGAGGTTCATGATTATGGTAACAATTAAGGATGTGGCAAAGAGGGCTGGTGTAAATGCTTCGACAGTCAGCCGAGTCTTGAAAGACAGCTCTGCTATTTCTCAAATAACAAAAGAACGTGTGCGCCAAGCGATGGACGATTTGGGGTATGTGCCCAATCGGGCCGCCCAGATGCTGGCAAGCGGACTGACTCAGTGTGTGGGGGTTGTTTTGCCACCGCTGACCACCCCTGATCGGGTTAGCGAACCCTTTTTCATGGAAATTTTGACGGCAATAAACGATCAAGCCAAACAACAGGGCTTTACGGTGTCGATTGCCACCAGTAATTCCGTTGAAGATTTAGCTGAACAGGTGAAACTGATGTACCGCCAAAAAAGAGCTGATGGGTTTTTAATCCTATACTCTGAAAAAGATGACCCTGTTCAACATTATTTAAGCAGCCATAACATTCCATTTGTGGTTGTCGGAACACCGATAGAGGCAAATCCAAACTTAATTTCGATTGACAATGACAACCAATTGATGGGGGAAGAGGCTGTTAAACACCTTCAACGCAAAGGGCACAAAAAACTATTGTTTGTCACAGATGATTTAACAAGCCGTGTCTGTCTTGACCGTTACCGAGGCTACCAGCAGGCTATTGAGCAACTCGATTTGCCAGTTCAACCCATTTTGCTCTTTGACCGGAAAGATCCAGCAACCTTAGATTTGCTCATTGAAACGATACAGAGAGAAAAAATCACAGGTCTGATTGTCATCGGTGATTTGCTCTCTATCCGAGTCATTCAGTTTCTATCCTTCTATGGTTTGCGTGTTCCGGATGATCTTTCCTTAATTTCCTTCAATAACTCGATTTTTTCAAAAATGCTTCATCCCTACTTAACAACGTTTGACATCAATGTTGCCCAACTCGGACAAACAAGTCTCATCCGCTTGCTAGATATTATCGAGGATAGGCAACAACCGTCAACAGAAGTCATTGTCCCCTTTAATCTAAAGGAAAGGGAAAGTGTTCGAGACCTGTATCGCTAACGTCTTGTCCCTGAAACAAGAGATAAAACGTTTCTGCTACCACTGCGGCTGATGTGCTTACTCAACCAATCCGCCGCATAAGCAGAGTGAGAAAAATAACCACATAAAATCCGGTTTGAGGCAGGCGAGGCGAGTAAGTGACGCTGCCTCAACCAGTTAAACGAGCTATAAAAAGAAGTCACCGTTGTCACTTATCGGTGATTTCTTTTGGTAACAATCGCTAATTTTTCTTAAGATTTTTAAGAAAAGACTTGACTTACGCAATCGGTTGCGTTAGACTAGACTTATCATGACTAAAGGAGAACTTATGATGGACAAACGTGCAAGCGGTGTTTTAATGCACATTACTTCTTTGCCTAGTCCTTACGGTGTGGGGACCTTCGGGCAGGCTGCTCATGATTTTGTGGACTTCCTTGTAGAGACCAAGCAGACCTATTGGCAGATTTTACCTCTGACCACGACAAGCTACGGTGACTCCCCTTATCAGTCCTTTTCAGCCATCGCTGGGAACACGCACCTGATTGATCTTGACCTGTTGGCAGCTGAGGGCTGGTTGGAAAAAGCTGACTATGCTGATGCTCACTTTGGCGATAATCCTTCTCGGGTTGATTATGCGCAAATTTTTGAAGCTCGTCGTCCGATTCTAGAAAAAGCTGTGCAAGCCTTTCTCGCAGATGACAAGGTCACATCAGTCTATCAAGCCTTTCTAGAAGAACAGGCATCTTGGTTACCTGACTATGCAGAGTTTATGGCTCTGAAAGAGCATTTTGGCAATCGTGCCTTGCAAGAATGGGAGGATAGCTCTGCTATTTTACGGGAAGAAAGTAGCCTGAACCGCTATCGTGAAGAGCTGGCAGATGTTATCGCCTACCATCAGGCGACGCAGTATTTCTTTTTCAGCCAATGGGTCAGGCTAAAGGCTTATGCTAATGAACACCACATCAGCATCATCGGGGATATGCCGATTTATGTATCTGCGGATAGCGTAGAGGTTTGGACACAACCAGAATTGTTTAAGTTGGATGAGGCACGCCGTCCCCTCTTTCTAGCAGGTTGCCCAGCCGACGATTTCAGCACAGATGGTCAGCTCTGGGGCAATCCGATTTACGACTGGGCGACGCATGAAGCAACCCACTATGCTTGGTGGATTTACCGCATTCGTGAGAGCTTTAAGCTCTATGATTATTTACGGATTGATCACTTCAAAGGTTTCTCAGACTATTGGGAAATCGATGGAGATGGTGAAACCGCCAATGATGGCAAGTGGCATCCGGGTCCTAACTATGCCCTCTTTGCTGCTGTAAAAGAAGCATTGGGAGACAATTTACCCATCATCGCTGAAGATTTGGGTTATATCGACGACCGTGCGAAGAAACTCCTCGCAGACTGTGGTTTCCCAGGCATGAAAATCCTGCAATTTGGCTTTTTCGACACAACTGGGCAAAGCATAGACAGCCCACATCGTTGCATTGCGCATAGCCTTGCTTATACAGGTACTCATGACAACGAAGTGGTCAACGGCTGGTACGACAACCTAACTCAAGAGCAAAAAGACTATGTTAACAGCTACATCAACCGTCGCGATGAGGAGAACATCAGTCGCGCCATGCTTCGCACGCTATTTGCGACCGTTAGCAATACAGCCATTGCCAGCATGCAAGATATTCTCGATCTACCGGCTGATAGCAGAATGAACTTGCCGTCAACCGTTGGTGGCAACTGGGAATGGCGGATGTTGCCAGAAGAGTTAACCCCTGAACACAAAGAGTTTTTGAAAAAGATCACACTATTGTATCAACGAGGTAATGAACAGAATGACTAATTTTACAAGCTATATCAAGAACAAAACTGCACAAGAGCTACAACAATTGTCTGACAAGGACATTTACACCCATTTGCTCAACTACGTCAAAGACATGAGCAAGGACTTGCCTAAAAACGATGGCAAGCGTAAGGTCTACTACATCTCAGCCGAGTTTCTCATCGGAAAACTCCTGTCCAACAACCTAATTAACCTAGGTATCTACGACAGTATCAAAGCTGAACTAGCAGCCGCTGGCAAATCCATCAGCGCCATCGAAGACATCGAGCCAGAACCATCGCTTGGTAACGGCGGCTTGGGTCGCTTGGCCTCTTGCTTTATCGATTCTATCTCAACACTTGGCATTAACGGTGAGGGCGTTGGTCTCAACTACCACTGCGGGCTCTTCCAACAAGTCTTTAAGGATAATCAACAAGATGCACAACCAAACTTCTGGATTGAGGATGACAGCTGGTTAATCCCAACCGATATCAGCTATGAGGTGCCATTTGCTAACTTTACCCTGACGTCAACCCTCAAACGCATGGCTGTTCTGGGCTATAAAAAAGAGACCAAGAATTACCTCAATCTCTTTGACATTAAACAAGTTGACACTGACCTCATCACTGATGGCATCAGCTTTGACAAGACAGCTATCCAAAAGAACCTAACGCTCTTTCTCTATCCTGATGATTCTGATAAAAATGGAGAACTGCTCCGCATTTACCAGCAATATTTCATGGTGTCAAATGCTGCCCAACTCTTGATTGACGAGGCGATTGAGCGCGGTTCAAATCTGCACGATTTGCCAGACTACACTTACGTACAAATCAACGACACGCACCCATCCTTGGTGATTCCAGAGCTGATTCGTCTCTTGACAGACAAGCATGGCTTTGACATGGACGAGGCAATTACTGTCGTGTCACAAATGGTCGGCTACACCAACCACACCATCTTGGCAGAAGCCTTGGAAAAATGGCCACTGAGCTTCCTAGATGAGGTTGTGCCACACTTGGTGCCAATCATCAAGGAACTTGATACACGTGTCAAAGCTAAGTACGCTGATCCAGCCGTCGCTATCATCGATGAGACCGACCGTGTTCACATGGCACACATGGATATTCACTACTCAACTTCTGTCAACGGTGTGGCAGCGCTCCATACAGAGATTCTCAAAGCAAGTGAACTCAAGGCTTTCTACGACCTTTATCCTGAGAAATTCAACAACAAGACCAACGGCATCACCTTCCGTCGCTGGTTAGAGTTTGCCAACCAACCTTTGGCTGCTTACATCAAAGAACTGATTGGTGATGGGTACTTGACCGATGCCACAGCCTTGGAAAAATTAGTGGCTTTCGCTGATGATACTACGGTTCAAGAGCGTTTAGCAGACATCAAATTCCAAAACAAGTTGGCACTTAAAGCCTACCTCAAAGCCAACAAGGGCATCGATTTAGACGAACACTCCATCATCGATACACAAATCAAACGATTCCATGAATACAAGCGCCAACAGATGAATGCCCTCTACGTGATTCATAAATACTTGGACATCAAGGCTGGCAACCATCCTGCGCGTAAGCTGACGGTCATCTTCGGTGGTAAGGCTGCGCCTGCTTACACCATTGCTCAGGATATTATCCACCTGATTCTCTGCTTGTCTGAGTTGATTAACAATGACCCTGAGGTCAGCCCTTACCTCAACATCCATCTGGTAGAGAACTACAACGTCTCTGTGGCTGAAAAACTGATTCCTGCTACCGATATCTCAGAGCAAATTTCTCTGGCATCTAAAGAAGCGTCTGGTACAGGCAACATGAAGTTCATGCTCAACGGTGCCCTAACACTAGGTACCATGGACGGGGCTAATGTTGAAATTGCAGAACTGGCTGGTCAGGACAACATCTACACCTTTGGTCAAGACAGTGATACCATCATTGACCTCTATGATAAGGCTGGCTATGTGTCACGTGACTATTACGTTGACGAGGCTATTCAACCGTTGGTTGACTTTATCGTCAGCGATGAGTTGATGGCTCTGGGCAGCCCAGATCGCCTCAACCGCCTCTACCAAGAACTACTGAACAAAGACTGGTTCATGACTTTGATTGACCTGAAGGACTATATTGCCACCAAAGAGCAAGTTCTAGCTGACTACGAAGACCAAGCAGCTTGGAACAAGAAAGTCATCCACAACATCGCCAAAGCAGGATTCTTCTCATCTGACCGTACCATTCAACAATACTATGATGAGATTTGGTCACGGTAGTTAAGAGAAGGTCGTGTCTCTCTAGCTTACACATAGTAATCCCCTAACATCATCTGATGTCAGGGGATTTTATTACCAACAAATTTGAGCTTTTCCAGTTCAGCTAATCTTATTTACCCGCATCGTCAATTTATGGTACAATAAACCCATGTTAAATTTGAACGATTACGGCATCCAGATGTGGGACGAAGACAAGATTGCTGCCTTTCGTCGCACTCTGCTTGCTTGGTACGACCGTGAAAAACGTGACCTCCCCTGGCGTCGAACAACAGATCCCTACAAGATTTGGGTATCTGAAATCATGCTTCAGCAGACCCAAGTCGTGACGGTTATCCCCTACTACGAGCGCTTCTTAGAGTGGTTTCCTACCATCGCTGATTTGGCTGCAGCACCAGAAGATAAGCTGCTCAAAGCTTGGGAGGGGCTTGGCTACTACTCGCGCGTGCGAAATATGCAGGCAGCAGCACAGCAAGTCATGACTGACTTTGGTGGGCGATTTCCCAACACCCACGAGAGCATCAGCTCTCTCAAGGGCATCGGTCCCTATACCACTGGCGCTATTTCAAGCATTGCCTTTGGTCTGCCTGAGCCTGCTGTAGATGGCAACGTCATGCGGGTACTAGCCAGACTCTTTGAAGTTGACTACGACATCGGCGATCCAAAAAATCGCAAGATCTTTCAAGCCCTGATGGAAATCCTCATCGACCCTGACCGTCCCGGTGATTTCAATCAAGCCTTTATGGACTTGGGGACTGACATCGAGCATGCTAAAACCCCGCGACCTGACGAGAGCCCCATACGAGCCTTCAATGCTGCCTACCTCAACGGCACCTACGACCGCTACCCCATCAAGGCACCCAAGAAAAAGCCTGTCCCTCTGCACCTAACCGCCTTTGTTATCAGAGATGGTAAGGGGCGCTATCTCCTCGAAAAGAATACTGACAGCGGCTTGCTTTCAGGCTTCTGGTCTTTTCCGCTCTTGTCGGCTAAGCCAATAGCAGAGCAGTTAGACCTTTTTACTCAGTCCACATCATCTCAACTGATGACCCAACCTGACCTGACCAGCTTTGAGAAAGATTACGGTTTGACCCCCGTCTGGTGCGAACAGACCTTCCCAGCAGTTACCCATGTCTTTAGCCACCGTAAATGGCATGTGACCTTGGTCGCAGGGCAGGTCAGCTCTGCCATGTCCCCAAAAAATAAAGAAACCGCCTGGGTGCACCCAGATGATTTTGAAACTTACCCTTTTGCCACACCGCAGAAAAAACTGTGGACGGCCTATCAGCACGAAAAAAACTGACCTCAATGGATCAGTTTTTCTGCTATTAGCTCAACTCAGCAACGATGGCCTTAAGCTGTTCTTTGGTGTGAACACCAGCGACTTGTTTAACCACCTGACCGTCTTTTTTGAACAAGAGGGTCGGAATACTCATGATGCCAAATTTTTGAGCAGTTGCAGGGTTTTGGTCAACATCGATTTTGACGATTTTCAACTCATCTTCTGACAATTCTTCAGATAGTTGATCAAGAATCGGTGCTTGCATCAAACAAGGACCGCACCAAGTCGCCCAAAAATCAACCAAAACTAGACCCTTGCTAGTTTCTGCTTCAAACGTTGCATCTGTCACAATATGTGCCATAAAAATAGCCTCCTTACGATTTATGAGACCATTATACCGTAAAAAAAGTATTTTTGCTAAAATTTGCTACGAAGAAGCTGGCTCATCAAACAATCTGAAGAATAGATGCCCCTGTCTTGCTTTTTCTGTATTAGTCCCCTGTAGTGCGGGCAGCATTCACTATCATAAACGTCCGACAAAAACTGTAACATAAGGAATAGGCATACACTATCAGATTGGCTGCGGTTTCCCAACGACCAGAGCAATCTTGACGAATCTCCGATGATCTCAACGCTAAAAAGAACTTCCAAAACCAAGTGGAAGTTCTCTTTTTTAGCCCAAGACCACAATCGTACAGCCACTGCCTCCAGCATTTTGCGGGGCATAGCCGAAGCTCTTGACATGCTTATTGCGACGGAGGTACTTGGTAACTGCTTCACGAATGACCCCTGTTCCGATACCATGGACGATGTCCACTTGCGCCATATTGTTGAGCAGCGCTTGGTCGATAAACTCGTCCAGTTCCAGCATGGCCTCTTCATAGCGTTTGCCACGGAGGTCTAGGCGGGCTGAAGGGTCGCGCCCAGAGACTTTCTTGGTGACGGTGACTGGTTTTTTCTTAGGCTGTTCCATGCTATCCGCGCGAACGAGGTTGAACTCGTCTTCCTTGAGGGTCATCTTAATCAGCCCGATTTGAGCCTCCCAGCGACCGTCCTTGAGCTGGCTAATCAACGTCCCTCGTTGCCCATAAGCCCGAACGATGATGTCATCACCGACCCGTGCTGCCCGCGCCTTCTTAGCCTTCTTGAGCACCTTGTTCTTAGAGAGATCGACAGGCGGCGCTAGATTCTTGAGTTGCCCCTTAGCCTCGATGACCTCATGAGGCTTGAGTTGGCTTTTCTCGTGGAGGTTTTTGAGAATGCTGTCGCTTTCTGCCAGAGCAAGTTCAACCATCTCACGCACCTCAGCTTGTGCTTTTTCCAGCTCCTTGTCTCTGGCATGAGAAAATTCATTATAGAGCTTCTTAACAGCACGGTTGAATTTGAGGTTCTCCTGCTCCACCTCTCGGATATGGTCAAGACGACGACGGGTTTCTAGCGTTTGCCGTTCCAGTTCTTCAATGATGCGGTTCACATCACTATCCGTAGCTGTCATGCCTTGAGCCTCAGCAACGATGACCTCAGCTAGTCCCAAACGTCTGGCAATATCAAAGGCGTTTGATCGCCCAGGTACTCCTTGGAGAAACTTATAGGTCGGGCTGAGGGTGTTGATGTCAAATTCCATGCTGGCATTTTCCACAAAGGCTGTCTCAATGCCGTAGGCTTTCAGTTCTGGATAGTGGGTGGTGGCCATGGTTTTCACTTGTGATAGCCTCAAGTGTTCTAGGATGGCCATGGCCAAACTAGCTCCCTCCTGAGGGTCAGTTCCAGCTCCCAACTCGTCAAAGAGGACCAGACTGTCTGCGTCAGCTTTTTCCAATACCGACACGATGGTCGTCATGTGGCTAGAGAAGGTTGAAAGACTCTGCTCAATCGACTGCTCGTCACCGATATCTGCGAAAATCTGAGTAAAGACCGCGACCCGACTGCCCTCATCTGCTAAAATCGGCAGGCCTGACTGGGCCATGAGTTGGGCAAGGCCTAAGGTCTTGAGCATGATGGTCTTACCACCAGTGTTTGGTCCTGTGATGACGATAGCGGTCAAGCTGTCCTCAAAATGGAGGTCGTTGCCGACAGGATTGGTCAAAAGAGGATGGCGCACCCCCAGCAGGCGGATGGTCTTATCCTCAGATAGCTTAGGAATACTGGCTTTTTTGTCCATCATGTAGAGGTACTTGGCGCGAATCAGATCCAGCTGACCAATGACCCAAGCATTATTGCGCAAGGCTCTGGTTTGAGGACGTACCATATCTGATAGTTGATGCAAAATCCGTGCCAATTCATGACGTTCATCTGCCCGCAACTGAGTCAGGGTCTCGTTGAGCTCAACGACTGCCCGCGGCTCGATATAGACCGTGTTACCCGATGACGAGATGTCATGAACGACACCGGCCACGCGATTGCGGTAGCTATTTTTGACAGGGAGTACCGAGCGGCCATTACGGCTGGCAATCAGCTGTTCGCTTAGCATGTCGCCTTGCTTTTTAAGCACATCTTGTAACACCTGACGAATCTTGGCTTCATTGTCCGTCAGTTGACGGCGAATACTGGTCAATTCTGGGCTAGCAAAGCTCTCAATAAATCCTGCATCATTGATGGCCTGTAGGCTCCCTTGTAGATTAGGAAATTGTTCCAACTTGTCAAAGAGATTGGCTAGGGCAGTCAGATTAACATTATCCAAATCCGCATAGAACCTTCCCAATTCTGCGGTTATCTGTAAAATACGTTTGATTTGAATAAATTCATCAACATTCAGGTCACCATCTAGTTCCAACCGACGTAGACTGTCGGAGACATCCCTGGCTGACCCAGTTGCAAACTGGTGCTGCTGAACAAATAGTTGCGCCATATCAGCTAACTCGACAAAGCGCTGTTCAATCTTTTCTCGCTTGGTCAAAGGGGCAAGCTCTTGCAAGAGGTCATGCCCTTGCTCCGTCTGCAAATAAGGTTCAAAACCCGCCTTGACTTTATCAAATTCTAACTGGTCTAAAATCTTGTTATTCATGTTTACCATTATATCATACTTGTCTATGAGTTTGACCTATTTGACGGAAATGTCTTAGCTAAGAGGAATCTTGTCGCCCATTTTTCTCAGTCTATAAATCTTTTGTTTATCTTCTCAACTCAATGTCATAAAAAAAGCACCCTAAAGTTAGATTTTTTCTGTCTAACTTTAGGGTGCGGTTTATTGTAAGTGGGTTCTAACTTATTGAAAGACTATCCTTTCAATAAGTAGGCACCAATAAATCCAACGATAACACCTGAAGCAAGTAGAACCATATAAACTCCTTCCTAAGATTAATTATTCAATTACAACATATGGCATCAATAAATTATGAATCGGTTACACTAAACTAGACAGAATTTATAAAGTGTTCTATACTAAAGAAAACAGGAGAACTCTATGTCTAGAAAAATCCGTCGTCAATTTAGTGATGACTTTAAGCAACAAATTGTTGACCTTCACAAAGCTGGCCGGAAACGTAGCGAGCTCATTAAGGAATAT
>NZ_JBGTZC010000048.1:0-12640 GCF_041807725.1 Streptococcus sp. E17BB | reverse complement strand
GTCCACTGGTGGAACCATCATCGCATTCACGGTAGTCTCGATTACCAAACACCTATGGTTAAGCGAGTTATCGCTTAACAAAAACACTTTATAAAAATTGTACAGAAAAGGGGTGCCTTTTCAGACACTATTACCCTACTAGACTAAATGTTGCAAAAAGACACCCTCACAAAAAATTGTGGGGTGACTTTCCATTTTTTAATCGCCTTAACTCATTGAAAAGGCTATAATACTAGGCTTTCAGCCTTAAACAATCTGATATCGATTATTTAAGAGTAACAATAACACACGTTACTCTGTTGGTGATATAATAGGCTTTTTAGCCTTTACTCAGAGTTTGGCAGGAATTTTGGCATAAAATGGAATCTAGTCCTGCACTAATTACATTTTGAGTGATTTCTTCTGATACTGTTTTATCTAATGCATTAAACCAGTGACTATATGTATTCAAAGTTGTAGATTTATCAGCATGTCCCATTCGTCTTGCTACATATAAAATATCTTTCTGCAAAACATTTATGAGATAAGAAGCATGGCTATGTCTCAAACCTTTTCCTGTTATCACCGGTACTCCAACTTCTTGAGCTTTTCTCTTGATAATTCGACAGATTGTTGATTTACAAAACGGTTCACCAAATCGTGAAATGATGTAATCTGTATCTTGATTGGAAACTTGATTTTTTCGCCAGTTTTCCAATACTGATATTGTCACATCATCTAATTCAATAAGGCGTTCTCCAGCTGGTGTTTTGGTTTGGTCTTTGCGGTACCAATTTCCATTTTCATCCTTTTCCAAGGTTGTATGAACCTTCAAGAATTTATGCTCAAAATCGACATCTTCCCACCATAACGATAAACCTTCACTCACACGAACACCTGTCATATAATATAACCAAATAGTTGTGAATCTTTGTAACTCTTCGTAATCTTGTAAATCAAATGATTTAATAAAGTTCTGAAACTCAATATAAGTCCAAAATGGTGTATCAGGGTGCTTGCCTCTAGGATTATCTAACGCCTTGCATGGCATTGATGAAATATATCCTAATCTCTCAGCATAACCCATGCATGCCTTAAATCGTGACCATAAATTCTTCGCATAGTTTTCAGAGTAATGTTCAATGATATGTAATCTAAAAGATTCACAATCTCTAGCTGTTATCCCTTTTAAAGGTTTGGAGCCAAAATACTGAATAAATAACTTGTGATGTGGCAATGCGGTTTTATAAGTTACAGCCTGAACCTTTTGCTTATAGGCTCTTAGATAAATGCTATTCATGTAACTTTCAAATGTTATATTGTAATTTTCAATACTAAGATTATTATTAAACTCATACCTAATTCGGACCAGTTCATCATACGCTTCTTTCATTGTACTAAATGGTTTACCATACTGATTCTTTCTAGCTTTCTTTTGAACTCGTTTACCTGTTACAGGGTCAACACCAAGATCAGCTTGATAAAATATTTTACCATTCTTATCACAATAAACACCTTTGTACTTTTTTTGATTTTTTGTAGCCATCTTTAATTCTCACTTTCTAAACTTTCTTCAGAGAGTGAAATTCCGATTAGCTCTTCTACAATATCTTTAGGAGCAATACCAAGTCTTCTATTGTCAAAGGGCGATTTACTTAATTGTACCGCATTATGGTCAACTTTGCGAGCTTCTTCAAACTTTTTTACTGCTATTCTTTTTGCTTCTCTAATGATATTTCTTGCCGTATGTTCCGGAAAACCAATATTCATCAAGTTTTTATATGTTACTGTTTTCATACCTCCACTCCTATCAAAAAATTACTTCCTCCGTGGGTATGATTGGTTAAATCACTCATGGGCATCTCACCCGCTGTCCTTTTACGTTGGCAGCCTGAACGTTCAGAAGTATCATTGTCCTTATTTGTGGTCATGGCAGATAGAGAACCACTCTATTTTATAGCTAATAATTTTCGCTCCTATCACGGCGTATCTCACTAAATTGCTCGACAAATAAGAAAGTCCCACCTTGGTTTATTCAATTGTCAAAGGACATAAAGAAAATTTATTTAGAAACTTAAACTTAATTTTTTGTAAATTTCAATTTATTAGCCCTAAATAACTCTACACTTCTATTCTAGATTAATTTTAATGAATAAAAGAACATTATCCATAATATACATGAAATATATGTAATAATTGAAAAGAGGTTGAGAAAAAATTCCAACCTCGCATTTTATATAACATCAATTTAACAAAGAAAACAACCGATGGTATGGCACTATTATCAATCATGACACCACCATTAGCTCACTTATTTAACTACATCAGTTTTATTATAATGTAAATAATTAAAATAGTAGTTCAAGCCAATTATTAAAGTTTAAAAACGATCTTTTATTTATTATTAGCTCTTCGGTATTAAATAGCCAAACTTGTATAAATTATTTTTTTATGGTTTGTTCGGTTTAGCAAGTAATCTGTTGAAACATCATATAAATCAGCTAATTGTATCAACATCTTACTTGGGATATCTTGTTTTCCACTCTCAATTCGAGAATACGATGACTGAGAGCAATATAAATATTTTGATATTTTTTCTTGTGAGATATCGTTATCTTCTCTCAAATCTCTCAGTCTTCTGTACATAACAATTCCTTTAAACTAATAGAATTGTATTACTTTATTGTTTGAAATGAAGATTTTATGAGGAATTAGCATAAAGCCATTAAAAACAAATGGGTCAGCAAAACCAAAATAATTTGATCTTACTGACCTAAGTGCTTTCTGAACTAAGAATTTTAATGAACAAGGTTCGTAGGTATCATTAAATTTACAGTAAAAGCTATTATCAGTTAAAAAACAGCTATTCGTCACTTTCAATAATCTCAGTATGTCTTCCAATTTCAGTAGTTACTGCAACCGTATAAGTATACGTAACAACTGTAGAAGTTTGGGGTTCAATCACCCAATATTCTTCAGTACTTGCTAATTTTTCAGTTACAAAAGTATCAGAATTTAGATAATGTGAATCACTCTGACTAGCTTCAGAAGATATTTCGCTATTTCTGGATTCAGTGGAAACTTCTGCTTGCTCAATTACACTTGATGAGGGAACAGAGTTAGAGTCCCTATTATTTGAACTTACTATGCTTGTAAGATTATTCATATTAACATCTCTTTTTGAACCTTGATTGCTTCTAGAACTTAAGATAAAAATATACCCTATAAAACTAAGAAAGATTGTTATTATTAAAAGCCAATTTACAAAGATTCTAAAAGAACTAAATGATTTCACTTTTCTTTTTCGTCTTATGATAAATTCATAAATAAATAATTCTAAAAATATTAGACCAGATAAAATAGAAATCCAGACAAAAACTTTATCCATCAACCATCCTCCCCTTTTCTTAATAGTAACGATTTAATTTCAAGCTTACCAAGCCTTTTTTGAAAAATACGCTTCATATTATTATAATCTAAGCCTAAAGGTAAAAAATTAATACTTTTTTCTGCTAGAAATTTCGCATGAATTAAATCATTATTTAATTTACTCAACTCAATTAAATTTTCCTCAGATACCTCTTCTAAATCAAATAGGTAAAGTCTGAATTGCATGACAGATATATATAAACTCAGCAAGACTTACTAATTCTTCAGCATAGATAGTAATATCCATAGAATCTGTATTAGATTTTCTAAATATGTTATAATTTTGTCTCACTAAAATAGTAGAAAAAATGGCATGACAAGAATCCATTTTTTCTTGTAAATTTTCACGAATTTCAACCTCAGTCTCTGGAAGCTGTGACATCGTAACATTTGAAATATCTCTAAAATAATATAATTTTTTCTCCATTTCAGTAATCTTCTGATTAAATTTAGTAATTAAAGAGCCCGTTATCGTATCAACTGTTGATACACCAATTTCCAACTTGTTCAGCTCAGAAGTAAAATCATCTAATTCATTAATTATTTGCCTGGAAAGCTATATTATATCGTTATCAGTAATACAATTCATTTTTGCATAAATTTTCTCTGCTCCAATAATTATCATCGTGATAAGCAGTGATAATAAAACTATCATGTGTTAACTCCCTTATCATTTTTAAATTTATAATCAAAAATTTCCCCATTCTACACTTATTTTTCTTAAAAAATTTCTGAGCTCCTCTTGATATTAAATTATACTCACAAAAAGAAAAAGGAGGATTTCAATATCCTCCTCTTGAATCCTGTTAGTAACACTTATTTTCAAATGTAACTAGCAATTATTCCTCACGTTTTTTACGACGACTAGCAACTAATCCAGTTAATCCCAGACTTGCTAGTAAGATCCCAATGCTATCTAAAGTGCTAGAATCTTCACTTCCTGTCTGTGGTAATTCATTTTCGACAGAACGGCTTAATCGCTTACCACTTGAAGAATAGAGGGTATTATAGCCTGTTTGATTGATGTATGTAGTTCCATAATCAATAACATCTTTATAGCCAGGTTTTTTGGCTTTGGCTTTATCAGCCGCTTCTTTAGCGTCATCTACACCGTTTCCATTTTCGTCATTGACTTTTGGTACTTGGACAGTTGTAGCTGGTTTGATGGCTTCAAGACGGCCTGGAAGATCACCTTTATCTTCGTCTGGAAGAGCGTTGACGGCAGCTTGGGCAGCTCCTTTCGCTTTCTCAGTAGCCGCATTAGCGTCTTCGATTGCTTTGTTAGCCTCTTCGATTGCTGCTTTCTCGGCTGGAGTGATCAGACCATCTTTATTAGCTTCGTCAAGAGCTTTTTCTGCTTCGGCTTGTTTCGCTTGGGCAGCTTTACCTGCTTCCTCGGCTTTCTTAACAAGTTCTTCAGCTTCGGCTTTGGCTTTGGCTTTAATGCTTGATTCATCAGGTTTCATTGCATTATAAGCAGCATTAGCCTCTTTCAATTTATTTGAGATGTCTCTCGCGCTATCTTCTAGCTCGATTAATTCATTTTTATAATCTTCTAAAGCTTTTTTAGCTTCTCTAATTGATTCTTTTTCACCTTCAAGACTTCCAGCTTCTCTGGCAGCACTTGCATCTGACATTTTCGCTAGATACTCTTTGGCTAATTTTAGAGCATTTTCAACAGCTGTATCATATTCTTCTTTTGCAGCTAATGCATCTTCTACTGCATGTTTAACAATATCTAGTTTTTGATTATTAAAATCAGTTTTGTAGCTTAGTCCATCTTTACCGTTTGTATACAAGTCTTGAGCTGCATCCTTTGTTTGTTTAATACTCTCAATATCTTCAGGAACTTGAGTATTATGTACGTATGCAACATCTCTCGCAACTTTCCAACCAATAGAATCCTCGGCTACAATCACTTGATCGTTACTCAATGGACTTACTAAATCAATAGACCACTGACCTCGCTCGTCTGCCTTTGTAACATATCTATTGTCTGGGATATAGGCATTTTCCAAAATATAGGTATTAGGCAAATTTTTCCTCAAAACATTTCCTTCGAGGTCTGTCAATGTTACCCAGGCATTTGGCGTTGCTGTACCAGTGATTTTAACAGTTTTATCTGTAATACTATCTTTATTATCGATTGAAATGCTGACTTCTCCTGGTAGAGCTGCCCTAAATTCTACACGACTGTTAACAGGAATTCTGGTAAAGACTTCTTCTGGTGCTTTTGTTGCTCCTTTTAGAGCTGGAACACTTTCAGATGCTTGAGAAATATTCTGAATTAAAATTGTTTTACCTTTTTGAGATACTTTGACATCTGCTTTAGAAACAGGAGTTGAAGTCTTATCCCCAACAATGACACGCCCTTTTT
This sequence comes from Streptococcus sp. E17BB, assembly GCF_041807725.1. Classification (NCBI taxonomy): domain Bacteria; kingdom Bacillati; phylum Bacillota; class Bacilli; order Lactobacillales; family Streptococcaceae; genus Streptococcus; species Streptococcus sp. E17BB. Next base: position 6,855 of record NZ_JBGTZC010000048.1, on the reverse strand, counting down.
CAAGGGAGATTGTCAATCCATATGATTCAAAAGGAGCTAATACACCATTTTTATTTTCAAATACTACACTTTCAGGCTGGAACACAATTAATTTACCATCAGTACCCTCTGAGTAATATGCTGTAGCTTTGCTTGAATCTGTCGAAACAACACCCTTGGAGCCTTTCGCAAATACTATAGTTCCTCCATCATTGTAGATACCATATGTGGGTTTGCCTTTCGCATCAGCTGAAGCACCCTCTACTCGAGCATTTAATGTACCACCTTCATAGACATAAATGGAACCATCCTTGACCTTTATAGCTGCATTATTAACACTTTTTGATGCATTTCCTGTTGTTAATACATCAAGTTTCCCTCCTCTATGTACGTTAACAACAGAACCTTTTGAACGTACTTCAAAAACTCCGTCTGATGCAGACATAGTGACAGTAGCACCTTCGCCAATATCCAATGTATTCTTTTCACGAGAGAAATAAGCTTCAGCTGCATCGCCAGATTTAGAAGTCTTAACCCCGTTGATTGTTAGTTTTGCATTTTTATCTAAGATAGTCTTTGTTTCACCATCTTCGAACCAAATCCCAGCTGAATGCCATACATTTCCTGTTTGTGGTTGGGTTAATTCAACCTTAGCATTTTCTCCGATAAAAATTTGACCACGTGTTTCAAAATAGATATTTGAAGAAGCAGCATAGTCATAAGGTGTATTTGAAGACCCTCGTTTTACAAATAAATTAGCATCTTTTTTAACAATTAATTTTTGATCGTGACCATGAAAGTTTATGCCACCACGACCGCCGTCTTGGTTTTCGACATTGACAGTAGCACCCTCAGATACCGTCAGATTCCCCTGAGCTAATGATATAACACCAGTAACTATACCGTAATTGGTTCCTTCGTTACTTTGTGCTTTAATGGTAGTGTTGCTACCTTCTGTAAAGATAACGTTTGCTTTTCCGAGCATCTCGAAAGCTTGGTGATATCCAAGTCCTTCAGTAGTATATATTTCACCACCATACTCATAGTTTTTTACAATAGTAATCGTATTATTACCTGACAGTACTTGATCAGCATAGTAGTAAGCAAACTGAGCACCAGTGTAATCAACATTCTCATATGAGACAGCAGTACTATTATTAGGTTTATAATCACCAAAAATACCAAAATAACTTGTTCCCCAGATTTTTGCATCTCTTATAGCTGTATGTGCAGAAACTACCCAAGATGTGCCTGCTAGGTTTACTCTATGATTATTTCCTAAAATCTGAACAGGTCTACTTTTAACTGTGCGGAAAACTGTCGCATTACCTGTTTTATACTTTGTTGCTCTCCAGAAATCAATGTCACTTGTAATATTGATAGTGTCATAATCACCCTTAATCAAGGCTTCCGCAAACTCATCAGCTGTACTTACATCAATTTTATTAAGACCATCTCTATTATCTAGAGCGCTTCTAGTGAGCATGGCGCTTGATCTAATCAAATCATCAACTTCTTCTGATTTATCTACCAGAACAGAAGGTTCTTCATTGTCAATTCCAGTTTTAAATTCTTTTTCAATCTTTTCTTCATCTGGAGATGTAGTTTTTGGAGTCTCAACTTCCTTTTTATCTGATGATTCTTTTGTTCCTTTATCATCAGCTGTCGTTTCTTTAGTTAGTTCTCCCTTCTCTTTCTCAGCATTTTTCTCTGATTCATCTAACGATGTTTTTTCACTTGTAGAATCCTCTGTATTTGTCGAAGCAGATTCAACTATTTTTTGTCGAGATTCTGGAGTTTCAACTGAATCACCTTTAGGCATACTCTCTACAGGAGTTTCTATTGTACTCTTTAAAGATTCATCTTTTTGAGCTGGTGATGTTTCTGTTAAACTTTCACTTTGTAAATCTGGTATACCATCAGAAGTGGGATCACCTAAACCTGTATTTTCTTCAACTACTTTAGGTTGTGAATTTTGAACCTCTTCCGCATGGGTAACTGTTGTTCCCCCTGCAGCACCTATTGATAAAAATAGGATTGACGCTACCAACCAACGTCCCTTAGATTTATACATTTTGTGACGTTTTTTTACTAATGGTTCGGCTAGTCGTCTTCTTTTAAGTTCCGCTTTAAGATGTCTGATTTTTTCCTTAGATACTCTGTCCATATTATTCCTTATCATTTCTATTTAGAATCCGGACTAAAACTTGATAGATGATTATCAAGAATCAGTAACACAATAGTGAATTTTTTCGCTATAATAAAACCTCTAGACTTTGCAGTAATAAAAGAGGTAAGTATAGTAAACAATCGCACTAAGACAATAAAAATTATTTTAATTTCAGTTAATCAGAGACCACCTTCTTTCTAGTAAAATTTGTCAGCAAAAGCTTACTTTTATTTACAGTTAGGGAAGTAATATCTAATATTGTTAAACTAATATTTATTGGGAGGATGATTATGAAATATGGATATATCAGAGTCTCATCCAGAGATCAGAATATCGAAAGACAGTTAACACCACTATTAGCTATTGGGATTATTACAAAAAATCTATTTATAGATAAAATATCTGGGAAAACATTTCATCGAGAAAACTATCAAAAAATGTTACAGAAATTGAAAGAAGGTGATGAATTATATATTAAATCTATTGATCGATTGGGGAGAAACTATGATGAAATATTAAAAGAATGGAATCGATTAACAAAAATCATTAAAGTTGACATAATTGTTTTAGATTTTCCTTTACTTGACACACGATCTAGAGCAGATGATTTAACTGGAAAATTTATTGCAGATTTAGTTCTTCAAATACTATCTTATGTAGCTCAAGTAGAAAGAGAAAATACACATCAGAGGCAGAAAGAAGGTATTTTAGAGGCAAAGAAAAAAGGCGTTAAATTTGGACGCCCAGCTAAAAAAATTCCAAGTAATTTCAGGCAAGTTGCTAAACAATGGAAAAAAGGGAACGTGAGTTTAAGAAAAGCAGCAGCACTTTTAAAAACTAATCATACAACCGTATCAAAATGGTTGACTTTAGAAGGTTTTAAAAATTAATTCTAAATTATAGACAAAAAAATAAAAGTGTGTTATGCTAAATGTGCATAAGCGTAAATAAAAGTAAGCTTTTATTTACAGTTAGGGAAGTAAGTATTCCTGTTTGCCTTCAAGAATACTTTTTTTGTGCCTCAAATAAATCATGATTGACTTAACTTAATCTAAAAGCATAGTCTAGAGCGATACCTTCTATAATTATAGAAGGTATTTTTACATAAAAAATCTCTGAGCAATAAGATGCCATGCAATTTTAAATTTGATATTAACTTTAGCATAATAAAAAAACTGATTTCACTTAAAAATCAGTTTTTTTATTGTATATTATGTATTGGCTCAACATGTGTATCAAGCCTCCTTCAGAAAATTTCAACTGTCAAAGACGAGTTAATTCTTATAACTCAGCCTCAACATTTTTAGTAGTATTTAGCAATTTCACAAATGTTTCCAACTTCCTAGCTAATCCTTCGTACTCATCAAGATAATGTCCTAGTTCTTCTTGCAGCACTCTTATTTCCTCGGTTACTTGTTCTACTGTAATTGATTCTGTCAAATTTAGTTTTGAAAAATCATACCTTGCTAATTTTCGACTATTCGGTTCTTCACTCTTTAAGTTGATAAGCGCTTCCGCCATCTTATTCAGGGTGGCGATTTTTTCATTGGTTTGATTTAGTTTGACATCTAGCTCTGCTATTTCTGCGACCAGTTCGTCTTTAACGTCTTGGTATCTTTTGTCTGTCTCTGTTAACTCAATCAAGAGGTTAATCTCAGAAATCTTTTCTTGAAGTCTTTCAACAGTCGGTCTTCTGTATGGTATTACTCGACTATCGTTGGTTAGCTGTCTAATCAAAGTTCGCCCTTTAATATACTGATTCTTATCCGAATGTTCCTTGTTATAGACAAAATATGAGGTTGTCTCACGGATATAGACTTTAAATTTTGTCTGATTCTCTTCTTCAAGAATATCTAATTGATAGTTGGGAATGAAAATAAGACCGCTCTGCTTTATACCGAAAGACACCTTGATATAGACGCCCTTATCAACTAGCTTCTCTATTTGGTGCTCTGAAAGTTCCACCTCAAATTCATGAACGGCATCTCGTTTTTCCTTAAATGTCTCAAAGGCCTCCTCAATCTCTTCAGTGGGTACCTTGTCCTTATCTCGTTCTTCTTGAAAAGCATGGTACTGCTCCTGCAAATTCTCTAATCCTTCTGAATCACTGACCTCCTTATTTTGAAAGTAATCTTGAAAAAAATTGACATCATATAATTTCTTATCACTTATTTTTTTATGACTCAGACTGATTGTCCTTACGGTATTCCAAAGCAGCAACTACCACTCCCATATTGTCAGAGGTGGTCAAAGTATTTGAAATCCCCTTTCCCACTCGACCTCTACGTTTGGTAGACTCTGGGTAAGCAAGGTTGACAGAATCTCCCACTATTGCCTTGGCATAGCCTAGTTTGGTCGCTTCCCTAATTTTCAAATGTGGCGCTTCTTCACGACAGAGAATCTTAGGAACTTTATCCCCTCCCTGCATGGTTGTCAACGTTGGAGAAAGCCCTGAAAGGTCATAGACTCGTCCAGTTTGGATAAAAGACGTTGGCAGAGTTCCTGCGACAACTACCCCATGTCGATCTTGACCAGTTAGGGTGAACATTGGGTCTTGATTGCCCTTAAATCGTCTCCCATGTTGGCGTTTTTCTAGCCTATCAGGGGTTAAAACTGGAATGGCAATTTTAGTTCCTTCACCTTTTCCTCTGGTTAAGGTTGGTGCTAGCCCACGTGATAAATAGACTTCCCCATTCATGCCTTTGCCTGACGGATTGACATTACCTAATCGTTCAAGACCAGCTGAGCTGTTTTCTCCTCTGAGAGGAAATAGGAATCGGGGACGATATCTTCTAGAATGTCCGATAATAAAAATTCTTTCACGGTTTTGCAGCACTTGGAAATCTTTACTGTTAAGCACCTGCCATTCGACATCATACCCCAACTCATCCAATGTAGTGAGGATTGTTCGAAATGTCTCTCCCTTGTCGTAACTGAGTAAGCCCTTGACATTTTCGAGGAATAAAAAACGTGGTTGGATCTGTTTGGCCGCTCGAGCAATCTCGAAGAACAAAGTTCCCCTAGTATCCTCAAATCCCAATCGTCTGCCTGCGAGTGAAAATGCCTGGCAAGGGAATCCCCCACAGATGATGTCCACTTGCCCTCTAAGTTATCTAAAGTCCTGATCTGTGACTTGTCTAATATCATGAAATTCTATTTCTCCTTCGGTCTCATAGATAGCCTTGTAAGATTTCCTCGCAAACTTGTCAATCTCACAAAAGCCAATACACTCATGACCCTGACGAGTTAACCCCTGTCGAAAGCCTCCAATTCCTGCAAACAAATCTAAAAACTTCATGTCTCTCATTCCTTTCTAACAAAAATAAATAGGACCTTACTTCTTTCGTAACGTCCTTGCTTAACAATGATTTTCCATTTCTGGGGCAGTGATAAGTTCAAAAATGAACCAAATCATTCCTAATCCCCAAATACCTAATAATATCCACAAAAACATCTTACTCCCCCCTTTTAGTTCTTTCAAGCGTTGTACCTTGGTCCATTCGGATAAGACACCATTAAAGACGTATTCTGCTATCGTTTCTGATCTATCCGCAAACCTCATATTCTCTAAAGCGTACTGATACCGATGATCAAAATAAATCATAGCATAATCACTAGCAGCCTGTGATAGACCAACTTGTCTCAACTGGTCATGTACCAAGCCCCAAATGTAATCTCTATCGTATCTTGTGACTCGGTCTACTTTACGTTGAAAATTGTCATTGTCACTTTTCTTATTTGTTAGACTTTCTTTCTCCTCCTCGTCCTCAATGACTGACTCACTCTCTTTAGTTTCACTCATATCAGTCTCACTAGTGCTGAAGTTAAGACCGGCCCCGGCTGATTTTGACACCCCCCTAGTATTTTTTTAACACCACCCTCGTCTGAATTTGAGACTGGGGTAGGTTCATGTTCCAACTCCCCTAAGTAAATTTTATTCGCCAAACGTCCTTTTTCACTGGAAGACTGTTGGACTTCATCAATCAAGCCATACTCTCGTAAGGTTTTCTTAATCGTCAGTAATTTTGACTTGGAACAGCCAAGGAGAGCCATTAGCTTGGAGTTGGAATAAACTAAATAAATAGCCCCATCTTCATCTATCCACCCTCTACTTAGTGACAATTCCAAGCGATCTTTTAGAACAGCATAAGCAACCTTAACTTCTAGTTTCATATCCTTGTAGCGTTCGCTCTCAAATAAGAGTTTAGGGAGCTTATAATAACGCTCTGACGTTTGATAGTGATTTGCGGTAATACGTTTCATGATTGTCCCTCCAACACTAACAGACCAACATTTCCCAACTCATCAAATTGAATGAGTCCTTTCTCCTCCATTTCAGCAACTATCCGCTTTGCTTTCTCAATATCGATTCCCATGATAGCCATGAGATGACACATCACAATTTGTCGTGATGACTGTTCATTCTTTTGCATGATTGTCCTCCTGGAAATATAAAAGCGAGAACACTTATTAAAATGTTCTCGCTCACATAAAAATATATTCCTACAAACAAAAATGTTTAAGAAATAGCAATTCTGCAAAGTTTATTTATTTAAAACAAAAATCCTGCCAAAGATTTTTGGCTCTATAATTTTTGTAGTGGTTAAATCCACCTCGGAGATTATGGAGCCTTTTTGAGTATGAAAAAAGCCCATATGACCTATAATGAAAAGCGACTAAATTCACATTAGAAAGACTCATATGGA
>NZ_JBGTZC010000047.1:0-12860 GCF_041807725.1 Streptococcus sp. E17BB | reverse complement strand
ATTGATCCACAGGATAAAAATTTCATCTTCATTGACCAGCTCGCGAAAGGCATAGCTCTCCAGAGCGATGTTGTAGGCAGGGTCATTGGACGTATTGACGATGTATTTCATGGCATTCTCCTTGTATAGAAAATAATGGATAACACTTTCATTATAACAGATTTTAAGATGGCTGACCATCAAAAGGCTATCCCTTTTAACAATGTCGGTATGTTAATAATACTCCGATTACTGACCGACCCCGCCTCCGTCTCTAGCGACGAATCTCAACATCACCAAACATACTCTTTGCCCTAATCTGACGTAGAGCTGCTGAATCTCCTAACTCTAGGCGTCCGTTACTACCTGTCACACGACCCTCAAGCGTATCCACCTTGTACTCACCAAAAGCCGTCTCAACATCCAGATAAATGTCGTCTTTGTCATTGATGGTCAATGTCATCTCAACATCCCCTGCCTGAGTTTCTACAACGATTTCTTTTGAAAAATCAACTTGATGTAGCTCAAAATCCCCACGTTGCCCTTTGGCAATCAGGCGTTCAAGCCTTACCGTCTCACAGGCTAAATCGCCATTGGTTAGAGTAGCTAGGATATTTTTGAGTTGACTAGTTTGCAGAGACACGTCACCATTTTTAGCTTCAACGCTGATCTGGTCAAATTGCCCGGCATCTATTGCCAAATCCCCATTTTGCAACAGCACATCCAGCTGCTTGCCACTCGTTTGAGAAAGGTCCAAATCGCCATTTTTTATGGACAGACTAGCCTCTCCTAACTGGCAAGACTTAAGCAGGACATCACCGTTTTGCGCCGTCACAGACAAGTGTTCAGAAAACATCTTTTCCACTCGAATGTCCCCTAATTGGCTGTTTAACTGGATGTCTTGATAGTTAGTAGCTGGCAAAATCAACCTGATTTCCTCATTGGAAAAGAAATGGTGACCGAACGACCCATGAAATCTGAAGCGTTCCTGCAATGGTTCAGTCTGTCTCAGTGAAACATGCTGGGCTTCTTCCGTGACTTCAATAACTGACCTTAATGATTCAGGAATTTTGAGCGTGATCTGTTCCACCGCATCCGTCATGAGTTTGATATCCAAGTCCAGCAGAGACAATGAAACCCTGTCAACAGCTGGCACACCAGAAGATGAGGACATTTCTTGCGGCACTTGAAAAAGAATCTCCTGCTCTCTTAGACCAGCCAATAGCTCTTGTGCCACCAAACTGGGTTCTCCTAACTCAGCTAAGGCTTCCTTGTTATCAGCTAAATCAGATAAATATTCCTCAAAATAACCTAGAATTTCCTGGCGTTGCGCCTCACTCAAACTGCTTAGTTCAGTTGCTAATTGGGCTAAAAACATCTCTTTTGTCATCACCTAACTCCTTCCTTTAGCCATTGCTTCGATACTGTGACTGTACCGCTCCCACTCTGCTTCCAAAAAAGCAAAGCGTTCCACACCTGTCGGTGTGCGTCGATAGTATTTTCGTTGCCGACCTTGATGGGACTCCGTGTAGGTCTCCAGATAGGCATTGAGTTCCATTTTCTTCAAAATGGGGTAGAGAGTAGACTCCTTGATAGGCGTCAGTTGCTTGAGTCGCTGGTTAATTTCATAACCATACGAGGGTTCCTTCGCAACAATGCCGAGCACTAAAAACTCGATAAGTGGCGAAGGAATCGGAAAATGCAAGACCATTTCGACCTCCATATTTCTAAAAATTATATATGCTTTTTTTAAGTATATTTTGATTATAAACTGGTTACATGAACTTGTCAAGCAAAAATTTAACTTTTCTGCACATGAACTATTAGTTGTGAGTAAACTGATTTGGGAAATCAAAAAAGACCAGGTCCCCACTCCCACAACAGTGTGGCGGAGACGTGATCCTTATTATCTTTATCAATATGACAACTCTTTTCCCCTTCAGCACATTAACGCCAAAAAGTTCAATCAACACGAATAGATTCCCCTGCTGAATAAACCCTACGGATACCTTCCTTATCCAAGACAACACCATGGAGGACACCGCCATATACGGCGCCACCGTCAATGCCAATCTTGCCATCTTCTGTTGTCCAGATTTGGTCAAGGTAGTCCTGACGATCAAAAAGGTATTTGGTCGGTGTATGCCCAAAGACAATCCGCTTCCCTGTCTGGTTTTGCCCCTCGTGAAAAGGTTGGCGCAACCAGACCTTGTCATAGTCAGCTGTCTCACGCACATCAGGCAAGCTCAAATCGAGCCCCGCATGCACAAAGAAATACTCCTGCGTCTCATACAGATAGGGAAACTGCCGAATCTGGTCCACCATCTCAGCATACTGCCTCACAATCGCTACCGCATCCGACACAGGGTCCACCTCGGCATCCAGCGGTCGTCCCAAGAGCGAATTGATGGTCGTATCTCCGCCGTTGCGCTGGTAGTGGTCATACCGCTCTGTCGGGTCGTCTAGGTAACGTAGAAACATCCACTCATGATTGCCCATGAGACAGACCGCCCCCTCCTCACGCACCAGCCGACAGACCAGCTCCAGACAGGACTTGCTGTCTTCTCCTCGGTCGATGAGGTCTCCTATAAAGACCAGCTGCTGGGTCGTTTTGTCCCATTTTTGCAACAAGTCTTGCAATAAATGATATTTTCCATGTACATCGCCAATGGCGAACAGTTGGTTTGACATCTAACTTCCTTTCAACTCCACGGCATAACTCACTACTGACAAAACATAGAGTGGGGCGGTTTCGGCTCGGAGGATGCGAGGACCAAGACCAATCGTTTTTGCGCCTAGAGCGGTCAGCTGGTCGATTTCGGCTGGGGAAATCCCACCCTCTGGTCCGAAAACAAAGAGAAGCGTGTCGCCTGAATGAACTTTGTTTAGGGCTTGGACAAGCTGGCTGGTCTCGCCCTGCTTGGCGGCTTCTTCATAGGCGATGAGAATGTGGTCAAAGTCTGTCAATTGCTGGAGAAAGGCGGTCTTGGTCTCAAAGAGTTGGACTGCTGGGATACGGTTGCGTTTGGACTGCTCAGCAGCTCCGAGGGCAATCTTTTCCAGTTTTTCAGCTTTTTTGGCGAGTTTTTTGCTGTCCCATTTGACGACAGACCAGTCAGCGGGAAAGGCTTGAAGCTGACTAGCGCCTAGCTCGGTGGCCTTCTGAGCCAGAAACTCCAGCTTATCTCCCTTGGGAAAGCCAACCGCAACGGTGACAGAAACTGGAAGTTCGACCATATCTGCCAAGTCCTCGATTATCTCAAAGGTCTGGTCCTCTTTGCTGATGACCTTGGCACGGCGTTTGATGGCATCGTCAAACACCAGCACCACCTCATCGTCTGGCTGCAAGCGCATGACAGAAAACATGTGCTTGGCGGTCTCTTTATCCGTGATGGTCACCAGCCCTTCTTGCGGCGCTCTGCCATGTACAAAATACTGCTGCATCTAGCCTCCCACTACGCCTGAGCGATCGGCGGTTTTTTTGAAAATGCAGGCGTTCCACTCGCCTTGAATGAGCTGGGTCTCGAGGAAAAAGCCTGCGCTCTCCGCACTGTCACGCACCATCTCCCACTTGTCAGCGATGATACCGCTCATAATCAGATACCCCTCATCCTTGACCAGACGATAGGCATCGGCAGTCAGATGGATCAGGATATCCGCCAAAATATTGGCCACGATGACATCAGCCTCCTGCGTCACCCCTCGGAGTAAGTCTCCCGTGCTGACGGTAATGTTGGTCGTGGTCGCATTGAGCTGGATATTTTCCTCTGCTACGCGCACCGCCACCTCGTCCAAGTCATAGGCAAAAATCTCCTTAGCCCCCAAGAGCGAGCTGGCGATAGAGAGCACCCCTGAGCCTGTGCCGACATCAAGGACGGTCTCACCTCCGCGCAAGACCTGCGATAGGGCAAAGAGGCTCATCTTGGTGGTCGGGTGGGTCCCTGTCCCAAAGGCCATCCCAGGGTCGAGACGGATCACCTTCTCTCCAGCGGTCGGCTCATAGTCTGTCCAGCTGGGCACAATGGTCAAATCGTGGGTAATACGGGTCGGCTCGTAGTATTTTTTCCAGTTGTCCGCCCAGTCTTCCTCGGCAAGTTCGCTACTAGCAAGAGTTGTTTCGCCGAGCTCAAGCCCAGCCGCCACCATCTCTGCTAACCCTGTCTGGATACTGGTCTTAATAGCTGCCAAGTCCTGCGTATCAGGATAGTAGCCTGTAATGGTCACACGGTCATCCTGTGCCACCTCTGGGATGATCTCGCCAAAGAGGTCTTCCTTGTCCAGATAGTCCCTGCTGTCTTCAATCATCACGCCCTGACTGCCCAGCTCCACCAAAAGATTGCTGACAGCCTCCTGCGCCTCACGGTCTACCGTGAGCGTTACTTCGTTCCATGTGGTCATGTGGAATACCTCCTATTATTTTTGGTGGAATATTATTTTTTCTTCATCAAATAGTTTTAAGATGAAATTATCTATCATTTCTTTGTCCTTATTGGTTTTAGCAAAAAAAATCTTGATACTAGTTCGAGTTCTAGAACGTAGCATGCGCTCCATAACCGATTCACTTCGGTCATTAAACCATACCCAATCTACTTCTGGAAAAATACCTTTTATATTTTTAGTAATATCCTTTGTTACTTCACTCTCCTTAAAATATCCCTTATTTATCAAATTAAATAAATTTGATAAAGCTGTTTTTACAGGATCCGGAAAATAAACAATCTCACTATCTTCTTTATTAATGATTTCTACAAGATGATTATATATAATCCCTTGATGTTTAGGGAAGTCGTAAACGTCCACAAGCATGCATTGAATAACCGAATAATAATCTCCCTCTCTTATCCCAAATTCATCATATTTTGAAAACAACTCCCGAACATATTCCTGATGTGCTTTTCGGAGATAGGGAAAGAGAGAGACAAACAAATCACAATACTTCATTATCTCATATACATCATCATCGCTATATTTGATTTTTAATATATCATTTTCTAGTCTCTCTACATAAAGAAGATCACTTTCTTCCGCAATTGAACAAACATCTAACAGTTTTGAATACAGCCAAAACTTTTCTTTATATAATTGTAAATTCTTGTCAATGATGTCATTAATATGTCTGTTAACAATTCTTACCAATCTTTGTTTTAAGTTACTGTTTAACAAAATTTTGTTGTTAATTATAACTTTGATGATATCTTTTATTTCGGCAGATAAATCAAAATATAGAGCTTGTTTGTCTAGAATATCAATCACATCAGCTATGCTAGTATATTCAATAAATGGAAGAAACTTAAGAAACTGTTTATATTCATTGTAGCTATCAAGATTATCTAGGCGTTCTATTAGCTGTAGTTCCTTAATTCTATTGAAGATATATTGTGTCGCCTCATCGGTTATTTTTATAGCTTTAAACGAATAGTTACCTAAATACATCTTCAATATTTTAAAGTCGATATTAGGCAGAATAATTTTAAGATCCTCTAACCCCAATTCGCCAATCAAAGATGATACATCACCATTCTTCAAATAGCTATCAGGTTCATTATCAATATAAGAATTGTCATAACTAAGTAATAGTATTTCAAAATAACGATTAATTATAGCTTTATACGGCTTATATTGTTTAACACATATACAATTCAAATCTAAGAAATACTGTAAATTTTTAATTTCAAATTCTGCATTCCATAGGTGACTATTATATGAAGAACCACCTGTTCGGTATAGTGTGTGTTCATGTCTTACTTTATCAAATAAATCATTAATTATCTCTAGCTTTTTATCCAAAAAACTCATATTCAAAATGACGTCTCGGAAATATTCAAAAATTTTCTTATCATCTCCTGACGAAGAATCTATCATTTGCTGAGTTAGTTCATTTAAATCCTTATCAAAAACAGAGCTCTGGTAGTTTTTATCATCTTCTGAAAATATATGATGTATATGTTTAAAATTAAATTCACACAATAAAAACGTAAAATAGTCTTTATCTCGATAAGCATCGTTTGCCAGCTCTCTAAATTTAGCTTTAGCTAAAGAATACTCTTTTGATTTATACAATTTATAGGCAGGTTCAAGGTGGGTATTAACCCTTAAATTTTTAGAATCTACTCTCTCTAAATCAAAAAAGCCATTTAATAAAGATTTCGATTTTATTAAACCTTCAAGATAACTATGACCATTAATATTGAAATACTCTTTGTTATACCACCTATATGACCCATTAAAATTTATTGCCCGACTCTTCAAGCCAGAATACTTAGAAATATCTCTCGAATCAATAAAATTTAGTCTGTCCAAAAAAGAAAGTTGCTTCCATAAATCATCTGCACTTTCTACTTCTGAATACTTTGATTTAATAAGCGCTTCCAAAAAAGACTTAGTTTTCAAAAACAGAGCTTCACTTTTGTTATTATCGGTTGTTTCAGTATTAGTTACAATATCATTTGGATTCGATACAACAACAATACCTTTTTTCTTATAATAGTCTCTAATAATATCTGACGGGGCGTTAGGAGTATAAAAATAAGCTCTTTTAGCATCCGAGTTAAAATTGTTTTGTATCAACCTAAAAATCGAATTAAAGGTAGAATCTCCTAAAGAATAGCCAACAAATAACAATGTATGATTCATAATGACTGATTGAACCAATGTTGAAGTCATTGGAAAATTAACTTGATAATCTAGGTAATCGTCTTCCTTTAAGACAATATTTTTTTTCCTAAAATCCCCATGCATTTTGATCAAATACTTTTCAGAACGAGAATACGGAATATCTTTATCTTCAGCCACAACACTATACTTTAACAATCCATGTTCAAATTGTTGTTCGAGTAAAGAATCATAATTGGTAGTGATAATATGCTTTGGAGAAATTTTTTCAATTAAATGATGTAACTCGTTTGGAGAAAAAGTATTGTTTGTTTTAAAAATTTCTTCAATCTTTTTTATGTATTGATTTTGACCAAAAGTATCATAGTAATATTGTGCTACTCTTAAAAAATCTTTTGATTCCTGGGGGTCAATACCTAATTCGCCAGAAAGTTCATCAATTAATTCTTTCCAAGTGGGCAAATTAGAATTAGCTGAAATCCCTGCCCCCACAAACATTATTAAAGAATCGTCGCTTATTGCATTTTTTAGTTGTTTAATGGCTAAAATATCTTTTTCTTCCATTTCGCTCCTGCTTTCAAAAAAGTCTCAATACCTCGGATATCCATACCACTCTGTCTCTTCGAATTCCGCTCTGCCTTGTTCAAATTCCTCCACATTCCACACCATGGCAAATTCATCGGCGGTGTCATCGGCAAGGAAGTCCAATAAGTCGTCCATGCCTTGGTCGGAAGTGGCTTGCAGGAACTGGGCAAAGTAGCTCAAAAACTGTCGTGACAAGCCTTTTTTCGGGTCAAAAGGCAGAGCGACCAAATAGTCTTCTGGGTCAAAACTGGACTTTTCTCGGTGGTAGAAGAGAACAAACTCTTCCAGAGCCACGCCCTCATCATCTGCTCCGCTATCTTCCAAAGAGACGCCTTCAGGCAACCCTGCTTCAAGGACAAAGCTGACCTCAACCGCATGGTTTTTCTTGTCCCAGTCGATGGCAAAATCGTAGGAAAAATGCTTGTCCAGCTCTTCCTCTAAAACGCTTAAAAATCCGTATTTACTCATGATGGTGCTCCTTTTTCGGTTAAAAATGGGGTTACATTCTTCTTGTACTGGCAATCAGGCGGGCGCCTTCCTCTTTTGCGAGGATAGCAACTGATAAGTTGAAGCTATTGGCCACAGCGCTCGCAACTGCATAGTGGATGAAGACTCCAAACGATTAGACAAATCCGCCTACGGGTCTTCTTTTCTCCTGAACGTTTGTTGAGGAGTTTTGCGAATTAGCTGACTTCCCCTAGCAGTTTCGTAAGGTGCCTTTTCTTTGTTGCTTGCTCAATCTAGGGTTTAATTAGGTACATCTACAGATTACTTCGAGTTAGTCCTATCAAAACGCCTGCTTGTTCCTGTCTATTATACCATTTATTGAGCTCTCTAGCACCCGCTAATTGTTCAGTAACACAACAAAAAGATAGCGTTTGCAAAAAAACTTAGATATGCTATAATAAAATCAGAAAAGGAGGTCCAAATCATGAAACGTTATCGTCTTATCATTGGTCTACTACTCGTTCTTGCCCTATCTGGGCTTGCGGTTATCGGGGGACGTCACTGGCAACAGCAGCGCTTTAACAAGGAGTTTAAAGAGCTAAACATGGCAATTATCACAGATATTCCAACCATCAGTGCCATTGGTCAGCAAGCAACACAGTTTTTTGAGAGTGAGCTTATCTTTTTCAGTCAGTCTGATGAGACAAGCAGCATTCGCCAGCAGGTCGATTCCTATATCGACAACATCAAACCACAAAGGCAGTCTCTGATAAACCAAGAATGGCTGGTCATCTACCCTCAAACAAGCAAGACAACGCTGGAAAACGTCCTTGCCTATGATTTGATGCAACGTACCTATCGCACCAAAGGACTAGACATTCAGCTTTCAAACGAACAAACCGTCAAGCAGTTCTACGCTAAATCAGATGGATCACCTTTTACCCTCAACGACCTCATCAAGGACAAAGCTGGGTTCAGACAGCAGTTAGACAACCTGCTCTACAAATCCGAAGAACCACAAGCCAAAGCCGCACGTACTGACTTATTGGCACAGTTTGAGACAGACGATTGGTCAGCCATTTCTTTTACAGTTGAGGGACATGATCTCCTACTTGACAAAGCCATCTTATCCCTATCGCCCTTCTTACACTATCTCAATACCAGCTATTTCTCAGAGCAAGAGCTGCAACAACTGCAGGAGTTGGAAACCTCACGACAGCTGATGGAAGACGCCGAAGATACCGTGACCATTCAGTATGACTAAATTTTTAAAGCATCGCTTGTGCGGTGTTTTTTGGTATAATAGGGGGAAGACAAGGAGAAAGCTATGGTACAACACACGATCATCGCAGCAGACAACGGTCGGGACAACATCACCGTCTATACCAAGGAGCCTGGCGTCGTAACTGCAGCACATCGCTCAGACCTCAACGCCCTAAAACAATTACCTGAAGCACAAAAAGCTGGTATTTACATCCTCATTGGCGAAAATAAACGCTACATTGGACAAGCAGCTACATCCGTGTATACTCGTCTCCACCAACATGACAAGGAAAAAAATTGGTGGAACCAAGTCATCTTTTTTGGTCGAGAAGATGGGCATTTGGACAAGTCTCAGCTGGATTATCTGGAGGCTCTACTTATCAAAGAGTTTCGAGAAGTAGGATTTGAGCTAGAAAATGCTACACAAGGAAATTCTTCTTGGATTGATAAAATCAGCAAGATTCATGCCGACAACATCTGGCATATTACCCAAAATGTCTTAGAAGAGGTTGCCAATATCCCACTCTTTGAACTCTCTGCAAATGAAACGGAAAAAGAGTACCATCCCCACCACCAAGGCTACACCATCTCCTTAGCTGATGGTACTATCCTCACAGGAAAAAATCCTACCGCTTGCTACGTCAATCTTTTCAAGCACCTCATTACATCCCCAGTCTACTCTGAAAAAGTCTTAGAACTAGTCATCAAAGGCGAGCCAAATGGACGATTTTTACTGGGAACTGTCGAAAAATTTGATAAATCCGGAATCCGACAAACCTCTCCTATCACGCCTCATATCCATGTCTACCGAAATCTCTCTACTCCTAATAAAAAACGCGTACTCCAACGATTCGCTGATCAGATTGACCTAAAAATCACCATCGACTGGGATTAGAAAGGACTTCCCATGCCCCACAATCTCGCTATCCGCATGCGACCACGCACCATTGACGATGTCATCGGTCAGGAACACTTAGTAGGCACTGGCAAAATCATCCGTCGCATGGTTGAAGCCGAACTCCTCTCCTCCATGATTCTCTACGGTCCGCCTGGTATTGGCAAGACCTCTATCGCCTCCGCCATCGCTGGCACCACCAAGTACGCCTTTCGCACCTTCAATGCCACCACCGACAGTAAAAAACGCCTCCAAGAGATCGCTGAAGAGGCTAAATTTTCAGGTGGTCTAGTCCTGTTGCTTGATGAGATTCACCGTCTTGACAAGACCAAGCAGGACTTTCTCCTGCCCCTCCTCGAAAGCGGCCAAATCACCATGATCGGGGCGACCACAGAGAACCCCTTCTTCTCGGTCACGCCCGCCATTCGCAGCCGCGTCCAGATTTTTGCGCTGGAGCCCCTGACGATAGACCAGATTAAGACCGCTATCCGCCGTGCAGTGGATGACCCTGAGCGGGGCTTTGCGTTTTCGGTGACCATAGCGGAGCAGGCACTGAATTTTCTAGCCACAGCGACCAACGGCGACCTGCGGTCAGCCTATAACTCACTGGAACTGGCAGTGCTGTCCACCCAGCCAGACGACAAGGGTGTCCGACATATCACCCTTGACATCATGGAAAATAGCCTACAACGCTCCTACATCACCATGGACAAGGACGGCGATGGGCATTACGATGTCCTCTCCGCCCTGCAAAAATCTATCCGAGGCAGTGATGTCGATGCCAGCCTCCACTACGCCGCCCGCCTGATTGAGGCAGGGGATCTGCCCAGCCTTGCCAGACGCCTGACCGTCATCGCTTATGAGGACATTGGACTAGCCAATCCAGATGCTCAAATTCACACCGTGACTGCCCTTGAAGCCGCCCAGAAAATCGGCTTCCCCGAGGCTCGCATCTTAATTGCCAATGTCGTCATCGACCTAGCCCTGTCTCCCAAGTCCAACTCTGCCTACCTAGCTATGGACGCCGCCATCGCCGACCTCAAGACCAATGGGCACCTGCCCATTCCAAAACACTTGCGCGATGGGCACTACGCTGGCAGCAAGGAACTCGGTCACTCTCAGGGCTACCTCTACCCCCACGCCTACCCAGAAAAATGGGTCAACCAACAGTACCTCCCAGACAAGCTCAACAGCGCCAGCTATTTTACCCCAAACCAAACTGGCAAATACGAGCGCGCTCTGGCTGCGACCAAGGACGCTATTGATAAGCTAAAAAAAATTTGATAACGGTTTCAAAAAAAGACTTGACATCTGCCTAATTTGTGGTATCATAGACTTATAAAGATTGCTGTGGTATACGAATTCACATCTAAGTATTGACCGACTATTTTTTGTATTTTTCGGGAGACAAGGATGTTTGACGGTATGCAAGCTGGCTCACCCAGAAGCAACTCAGTCAAACACGCGTCGCCCACCTGCTTTTATTGCGCGGGTTCAATACAAAACGTGAATCACCGGTACCAATACAGCTTTTTCTTTTTGATATCAGATGGAGGCTGGGACAAAAGTCCTAGTCTCTCCTTTTTATTATCGTCTAGTGAACAAGACACATCTTTGGAAAGCCAGTCTTATCGGCTGAGCCAGCTCCAGAGTTCCCTTTTACAAGTTAATGGGCACTGTCGTGCTTATGAACCCAGTTGCTAGAACTTTGATAATCAGAAATCCTGAGTGACAACCGTTAAATAGCCCTGATAGCTGTGGTAAATATTGCTTTCTCAATCAGCCATCTCTTCAGCTGATATTCATTTTCTAGTATGAAAGATTGTCTCTTCACCTCCATTAAAGGTTGAAGTTGTGAAGAGGTCAATTCATTATTCAATAAGCGCTGATGTAGGACAGCTTTCTGCCCACTTTCTATGTCATTTTACAGTTGAGGACATCAAAGATAGGCAAGAAAGCTTTGCATCCACTGGTCAACTCGCTCTTTCTTCTCTCCCTTCAGGTTATCCACAGCTTGTGGATAACTCATTATTTTTTCCCATAAATCTCTGGAATTCTCACGCTGATTTGAGTTCTTCTTTTCCACATGACTCACATAGTTTTCCACAATATTGTGGAAAACCTCGCTTGACAGAGGAAAACTTTCTGTTTACAATAAACACATGAAATTCTTGATTCCTACCGCCAAAGAAATGGTGACCCCAAACACAGCCTTGTCTCAGGCCTTGCTGCCTCAGACCAAGGCGATTATTGACCAAATGAAGCAAAAAACTGTTGATCAGTTGAGCGCCCTCTACAAGATCACCCCTACTGCTGCCGAGAGAGAAGCAGTCCGCTGGCAACAACTAGCGAGCAACAAGGCGCCCACCTATCCAGCCATTCAGCTTTTCAACGGCCTCATGTACCGCCAAATTGATCGCAAGAACCTTGACTACCTATCAGAACATGTCCTTATCACCAGCGCCCTCTATGGGGTTATTGGGGCGACTTTCCCCATCGCAGAGCATCGATTAGATTTCCAACAGCACCTCAAGATTGACGGTCACTCCCTCAAAACCTATTGGCGCCCACTCTACGACCAAACTGTCAGCGNACCTATTGGCGCCCACTCTACGACCAAACTGTCAGCGGCGAAGACCTCTTGATTTCTCTCCTCTCAAGCGAGTTTGAAACAGTCTTTTCACCGACTGTTCAAGAGCGTTTTGTCAGAGTGCTCTTCCATGAGGAAAAAGCTGGACAGCTCAAAACGCATTCTACCATTTCCAAAAAAGGACGTGGTCTTTTCCTCAAGCAAGCTCAACAAAAAAACGTCAACACCCTTGAGCAACTGAAACAGCTAAGCTTCGAACAGTTCAACTATAGAGAAGAACTTTCCAATCCTCAACAGCTCGTTTTTGTGAGAAAAGTGGACTGAACATGAAAAAACCACGCTAATCAGTTAGCTAACTGTCTTTTAATGTACTGACCCCCAAAAGTTGGACAAGAAATATTATTGAAAGGATTTAATTCTGTATTGCACAGGACTAAGTCCTTTTAATTTTGTTTTGATTCGTTTGTTATTGTAGTAAAAAATATAATC
>NZ_JBGTZC010000046.1:0-13501 GCF_041807725.1 Streptococcus sp. E17BB | reverse complement strand
GTCCACTGGTGGAACCATCATCGCATTCACGGTAGTCTCGATTACCAAACACCTATGGTTAAGCGAGTTATCGCTTAACAAAAACACTTTATAAAAATTGTACAGAAAAGGGGTGCCTTTTCACTTGATTATATCGCGAGGTTGTTTGAGAACAGCCTCTGCCTCAGCATAGTCTAGGGTATAAAGCACATCAAAGACACTACTCATGTAGCCTTTCAAATCACTAGCCTGTTTGAAGCGGTCTGGCGAGACATTGACATAGCGTCTAGCCTGTTCATATTCCTTGAGTTTGCTAAAATCAAAGATGAGGTTATAGGTTAATGCATCCTCAGCATGGAGGAAGTAAGAGCTTGATTGTAAGAGCCCCAGTGCATAGTTTTCAGCTCCCATACCAGCTCGTCGGTCATAACCACCTAGATAGGCTATACCGTCGTTATTATGAACAGCTTCGTGGGTAAAGACAGAAGCGCCATAATCATCCAGTAATTTATCATAAACAAAGGCAATCCGTGTGCCATCGGCAAAGGCCCCCTGACCAGCTCCATAAGGGAAGAACGCACGATTTCCGATAGGTCCAAAGAAATCCCTAATGGCTTGATTAGCTTCTGTACCGAACATCGGTAACCACTTCTGGTTGTTGTTGACATAGTAGCCATCCCATACAGGCATTGGCTTGATGATGCGGTCACGACTACGCGCTGGCGCCAAACGGTACCACGCATCAAAATGCCTTGCCTGACGTTCAGCTGTCAAGCGAACCCGTTCCTTGATGTGCTCAATTTGCTCGGCGCGTGACTGAATGCTTCTGGTGTCAATGTATCTGTCATACATGCCATAGGAGATGGATCCCATGGTGGTGATGATGTAAATCCCCTCTTTAGCGGTCAGCAGCGGTAGGATACCGTTTTGCTCATGCTCGCTTGCTAGCAAATGGTAAACACGGACATCTTGGTCAGGTAGCTCTTTTGATTTTTCCTCAACGATATAGGCCTTGGTTGTTGCTTTGAACCAGCTGTTATCATCAGTAAAGTCGGTAAAGAGTTTTCGGTTCGTTGTCAAATAGCTGAGCAGGTCAGTTTTACCAGTATTTGGCGCAATTTTTTCAGCATAAGTTCGCACATGGTTGGCAGGATTGAGGAGCTCATACCCTTCTTTTCCTTCTGATAGGTTGACTAACCATTCCAAAGTATGGACAGGCTTGCCAAAGAAATTCTGATGGAAGCTTATCAAGTCTTTCAAAGCTGTTATTTGCTGGGTGCCAGCATTGGTTAGAGCAAGATCATACCAGCGGTTCAAATAAGCCAAACCTAACAAGATACGCTCCTTATTGATCTGGATGTAGTCAATCAGATACTGGTCAAAGTTACCCCCTGTCGTGTTCATAACCCTGTCAGTTGCCAAAATCTGGCGGAGCTGGTTAGGGAGGTCAGATTTGATGGTGTTGAAACTATCCTCCAGATACAGCTTGTCCATGGCATCTGACAAACTACCGAATTTAGGGTCGATTGCCAGGGCACTAGACATGCTTGGTGATTTGTAAGCTAAGTTCTCAAGACTTGGTAACACAGCTGTGATGATATTATCATGGTTGGATAGAAACTGATTAGGGGTATAAATTAAATTGGTTCCTGTGATTATGTACTCGCTCACCACCGGATTAGCAAAATTTTCCTTGAAGGCTATTAGCAAATAGCTGATGCTATCATCTTCAAAGTGCAACAGGAGACGGTTGAGCTCCGTGCGTACCCTGCTGACATCGGCAATGAGCTTGTCGCCGATCATTGGAGTGACAGACAAAAGCCTGTTGGTGTAGAGTTTATCCGTCTGGTCAATCTGATTGACGACATTCACAATCGTTTCTTTATTATAGAACGGTAGGAGTTTTTCCGTATTAGCATAGGCAATCTCACGATTTTTGCTAGCACCAGGCAAAAGTGTGTAGTCTGTTTGCCGTCTGTTAACATTAGTAGCTAGCGGAGCATTTTTGCCGATATAGAAACTGAACTGTTCACGGTACTTGCCTGCCTCGCTGGTTTCGACCAGTTAATCAAAAGCTGTTGTCACTTTGTAAACTGGTTGACCATTTAGCGTGGTCTCTTCGATATGTTGAATGGGTAGGAGGATATCTTTAAAACGCTTGGAACTCACACGAGCCATATATTCAGACGGGGCAAGCATCGGCTGCTCTTTGAAGCTATCAATGGTCAGTAGTTGCCCATTTTGATAGGTCTGTAAGGTGACGGTATCAACATCTTTAATCTCCAGCTTTTTGAGCGATAAGGTGAGTTCACGCCGGTCAATCAATTCTGCCTGAGGTGTCTGGTCAGTGGTATAGACCATCACTGTGCGGAGTGAATAAGGGGTATTGTAATCAGCTAATGAAATGACTTTTCCAGAGAGTTCCTCTTTTGAAACGAAGAACTCGCCGACCTGTTCGTTGCCTTTATAAACGCGGATGACGGCCTTTTCAAAAGCTTGGTCAGGGTCTGTTAGTTGATAGGCTATTGTAGCTGTCTTAGTCAAATTATCTTGAGAAAGACTCGCTACAGTGAGTGACGGCACTTGCTTTTTAGCTTGCAACAGACTGATGGCCTGGATAATGGTTTGAACAGAAGCGTCAATTTGTTCTTGATTTGATTGACTATCTTGAAGAATAGCTTGTGCTTGAGCGAGTTTATCTTGAAGATTTTCCCAGCTTCTTGTAGTATAAGGTGATGATTCGAGCTGCTGAGCTTCGGTCAGTGCGATGGCTAAGCGACTTTCATCAAGGGAAGTTTCAGGGACACTAGGCTTGCTTTCTGAGTTTTCCTCAGTTTCTTCCTGCTTGTCACTAGGTTCAGTTGCTTCATCAGGTTTGTCCAGAGGTTTATTTGTCTCTGGTTTATCAGAATGGTCAGCTGTTTCTTCACTTACTGGGTTGCTTGTATTTTGATTAGTTTCACCTGTATCTTTTTGAGCCTTTTCCGATGATGAGGGCGATTCAGTTTCTAACCTAGTCTCATTTGTTATCTCAGCTTTATCCTCTGGCGAATAATCTTCGTGTTGGCTAGCTTGGTTGATTTTGCTAGCTGAGAAATAGTAGCTGAAGCCTTGACCATTGATAGTGCTCTCTGGCTGTGGTAGTTGCTCGCCTAAAGTAACGAGGTGTGTCTCCGTCAGAAATGCCTGTAGCCCAGCTTCGATGGCTCTGCTATTGGCAGTCGTGAGGACTGCCCCGCCCAAACAACTAATGATAATGAGCTTAGCCACCCGTTTTTTATCATGTTTGGTCAGTAGAAGCCCAACAGCAGTAATGCCTAACCCTGCCAATAGCCCGATGAGGTGACGCGCTTGATCGCCAGTATTAGGGAGTCGAAGAAGTCCTTTATTTTCTTGATAAGCGAGGATGTAGGTGGAGTCTGCTTGTGCGATTTCTTGGCTGAATTGCTTGCCGTCAATCAGTTGTTCTTTTTCATGACTACTGAGATCTGTGTAATTGACATAATGATAGGTGATGGTGACTTGTTCATCCAGAGTATCAGCCTGAGCCGTCACTGGTGAACAAGTTGGAGCGAATTTGGCTAAATGGTCGGGGAAACTCTGCCCAACGATAGCTGTAGTAGCAATACCGACAACGGTCGATGCAACAGCAACTTTTAATTTACGAATGGAAAACCTTAGTGTTTTGTTTGTCCAATTCATACTATCTTCCTTTCTTAATATAGATATTGTATGCGTTATCAGTATATCATAAAAAGGTTTTTTGTCTGCTAATAAATGGCAAAATAAACAAAAAAAATACAAAAACCCATGTCATCTAATAGACAACATGGGTGAGAGATTCGGTTATCTTTGGGATAATAGGATGGCAGGTCGGAACTGAATATTATAGTTGATTATCCTCGACCTTATTGAGGTAAGTTTCTACTGCTTTCAAGGTGTCTTCTAATGCCCCTTCTTCAAATGGTGAACGTAAATTGGCAGCGGCAACGATTTGCAGGAAAGTCTTGGTGCCACCCAGTTGACAGATGTGGAGGTAGTCTGCCCAGGCTGTTTCGTTCTTGTCCACCTGCGTGCGTTTCCAGAATTGTAGGGCGCAGACTTGAGCCAGTGTGTAGTCGATATAGTAGAACGGACTAGAGAAGATATGTCCTTGGCGGAACCAGAAAATACCGCGGTCAAGCGCTTCTGATTCAGAGTAGTCCTTGCTTGGCAGGTATTCTTTTTCCAAGCGTCGCCAAGTGGCTTTACGCTCAGCAGGTGTCATGTGTGGCTTTTCATAGACGTCGTGCTGGAAGTGATCGACAAGAACCCCATACGGCAGGAAGAAGAGGGTACCAGACAGGTGGCTGAAGCGGTATTTATTGGCCTCTTCTTTGAAGAAATGTTCCATCCATGGCCAAGTGATAAATTCCATGGACATGGAGTGGATCTCACAAGATTCATAGGTTGGCCAGAGGACTTCACCAGCAGAAATCCAGCGAGAGTTATAGACTTGGAAGGCGTGTCCTGCTTCATGGGTCAAGACATCGATGTCACCGCTGGTACCATTGAAATTGGCAAAGATAAAGGGACTGCGGTAGTTTGGAATGTAGGTACAATATCCGCCAGTGTCCTTGCCGTCTTTTGCAACCAAGTCCAAGAGGTCGTTGTCCACCAAGTAGTCAAAGAACTCGCCTGTCTCTTTAGAGAGCTCACGGTACATGCTTTGTGCAGCGACTACTAGTTCGTCAGGGGTGCCCTTTGGTGTGGCGTTGCCCGCTAAAAATTCTAGGCCGAGGTCGTAATGCTTGAGCTCGCTTAATCCAATCCGCTTGGCTTGACGCTCACGGAGTTGGTTGACAATCGGAACCACCAGACGCTTGATTTCTTCACGGTAGGTCTTGACCATGTCTCGGTCGTAGTCAAAGCGGTTCATGAGCTTGTAGCTATATTCGACATAGTCCTTAAAGCCCAGAGTGGTCGCGATTTCATGGCGAACCTTGACCAACTTGTCATAGATGTCATCAAAGTCAGCCTCATGTTGCTCAAAGTAGGCAGTCACGGTGTCTACGGCTTCCTTACGAGTGGCACGATCTAGATTTTCATAGAATGGAACCATTTGAGAGATGTTGTAAGTACCGCCTTGGAAGTCCATCTGAGCGGTCGCCATCAGCTTGTTGTAGCGGTCAACCAGCTCATTTTCCTTTTGGAAAAGAGGGATAGCCGCTGAAGAAAAGGTAGCCAGCTTATTTTCTGCCATGAGGAAGAAGGTTTCAGGCAAGAGGTCGCTCAAATCATCACGGAAAGAACTAGCAAGCACGGCCTTATAGTAGTCTGTGAAAATCTCGTCAAAGAGCGGTCCATGCTCGTTCCAGAAGTCGGTTTCTTGGTTGTAAAAGTCATCTTTGACATTGATGGAGTGACGGATGGAGCAGAGGGTGCTCTGGGTGTCGATGTCTGCTTGGACAGACTGGATAGCACGGATAGCAGCCTTGGTGTCCTCTAGGGTCTGAGTTGCACGAAGCTGGGCAGTTAGCTCTGCCATTTGCCCCTTAATTGCAGCGTAATCAGGACGAGTGTAAGTATAGTTGATAAATGTCATAAAAAAACTCCTTTTCTTTTATTGTACGGTATTTCAGATGATTTGACAACCATCCGCTGAAATGAGAAAACATGAAAAGACCTTATGTTGGACTTCCTCTTTGTTTTATGCTATAATATCTAAGCTTACCAATACTTAAGAGGAATGATGCCATGGGATGGAATGATAAACAATTGCGTTTTTCGATTAGAAAGTTTAAGGTTGCTGTCGCGTCAACGGTTGTTGGCATAGCTATCTTTGGAGGATTAGCTGGTTTACAGACTGGTTATGTTGCTGCAAATGAGCAAACAACAGCACAAGTTCAGTCAGAGAAAACCGTGACCATTGATTATATTTATGTCAACTATGATGAGTTAACGCCTGAGCAACAAAACCTACTCAGACGTACCGATAAAGATTTTGCAGAGGAAATTGCGACCGACAACCAGTCGTATGTCTTAGTTTATAAGAGAGATACTGGTCTGCTGTCTCTGCCGAGCACTGGGGACACAGCGACGACCTTGCTGACACTCTTGGGTAGTTTAGGGATTATTGGGGTGATTCTTGCCGTAAAACGCCAAAATAAGCACTTAGTCGCTCAGATCATCGTTATTACTGGTTTAGCTGGGGCGGTACTTTCTGTGACGGATACAGAAGCTTTACAAACTGCCTTGAAACACTTTCTCACAGAGCAATATGTGGTGACGGTTGGGGAACATTTGCCTAGACCGAAACAGCTTTCCGAGCTTGTAGACCATCAGCGATTTGCTTATTACATTTTTCAAGAAGAATTAGAACCAGATAAAGCTCCAATTCAAAAAACTTCTCCGGTAGATAAAAAGGAAGAGGGCGAATCTCCTATTGAGCAAAGTCAAAAAGATGACCTGTCACAGGCTGAGGAGGCAACAGGTAAAGATTCTGAACAGTTGAGTCAGAATGAAGCAACGATTTCCCCTGTAATTCCGACTCCAATGCCAATGCCACCAGCACCACCGACCAGTCCAGTCACTCCAGCTCCGCCAGTCGAGGGTGTCGAGGTTGTTGAGAGCCGTGTGGCAGTCGTGTCTACTGATGTTGACTACATCGACAGTGATGAACTGTATGTTGGCGAAACCCAGCTGATTAGTGAGGCGGTCTCAGGTGAGAAGCTTATTTCGACCAGCTACAAAACCCTAGATGGACAGCGTACGGATGAGATTGTCGGCAGTCCAGTCGAGACCCTAGTCAGCGCACCTGTTAATGCCAAGGTTAAGCGAGGGACTAAACCTCGTGAGACCGTTCTTCCGACTCCAACGCCAATGCCACCAGCACCACCGGCCAGTCCAGTCACTCCAGCTCCGCCAGTCGAGGGTGTCGAGGTTGTTGAAAGCCGTGTGGCAGTCGTGTCTACTGATGTTGACTACATCGACAGTGATGAACTGTATGTCGGCGAAACCCAGCTAATTAGCGAAGCGATTTCGGGCGAAAAGATTGTTTCGACCACTTATAAAACTCTAGATGGACAGCGTACGGATGAGATTGTAGGCACACCTACTGAGGAGGTCACGACCCAGCCCGTTAAGGCAGTTGTTAAACGTGGGACTAAGCCGATTGCAGGTCAGGTGACCGAGGAGCGTACGGAGCCAATCGCTCACGGTGAGCGTATGGTTGAGGACCCTGAACAGTATACAGACTATCGTGCCGAGGCAGAAGGTGCTGATGGTGTTCTAACCATTACCGAAACCTTTGCGACGGTGAGAGGTCAAAAAGAGGGCTCGCCGCTCACTAGCAGCAGCCGTGTGACGACTGCGCCAGTTGACAAGGTCATTACTGTAGGTACCAAGCCAATCGAAGGCACGACAACAGTTGTGACGACAGCTCCAGTGACGACTCCGGAGATTGACTACCAAGATAGCTCAGACCTTTACGAGGGAGAGACCCAAGAGGTCAGCCCAGCCGTTGTAGGCGAGAAGACTATCAGGACAGTCTATAAGACGGTTCGCGGTGTTCAAACGACCGAGGTTATCGGCACGCCGACTGAGGAGGTCACGACCCAACCCGTTAAGGCGGTTGTCAAGCGAGGGACAAAAGTGAGAACAGAAGCTGAGCGTCAGAATCCGATGCCAGCGGCAGCAGTTCAAACAGTTTCTGTTGGTCAACGCCCGAGTGCTGAGGCTAGTGTTGAGGCGGCAGGTTTGACTAATGTGGCTAGCTATACTTGGCAGACAGGGCCGTCAACATCGACCGTTGGTCAGAATGTTCCAGGGACTGTTTTGGTGACTTATACTGATCAGTCGACAGACTTGGTTCCTGTCACCATCAATGTTATCCAAAACAAGACCAAGCCAAATCTGATTTTGGAAGAGTTGGTTGAGTTCGATGAGGACAAGAAAATAACCCTCAACTATGCCCTAGAAGATCCAACCAATAGCTACAAGGGAGCGACCATCTCGATTTATAATGGTGATGCACTGGTCAGAGAATTTACCCTATCGACCATGGATGCATTTGATGTGTCTGATTTGGATTGGAACATTACCTACACCCTCAAAGGCAGATTTACCTACGATTTGGAAGACGGTAACGGGGTTAAAACAGAGGACTTGAGTATTCGCCAGTTTGAGCTGGACTACAAGCACTTGGAAATCAAACACGTGGTGTCTGCTGGTCTCTTCCAGAAACAGACTGATGGCACCTATAAGCAACTTGATATGATAAAAGAAGCGCCAACAGCGCTAACCGACTATTATGTTAAGGTTAATTCTGATCAGCAGCGAGATATTTACCTGTCAGTCAATAGCATTGAAGCGGTTGAAAAGGACGGTAAACAACTCTACAAGGTCGTGACGGCAGCACCAGAGTTGATTCAGTATAGCGATGATTTAGGTAAGAATCAAGACAACTACACCTTCTACGTGCGCCAGTTTGTTCCAAGTGAAGGCAATAAAATACGCACGTTTGCTGATCTAGTTACTGCTCTGTCGGCCAATCGAACAGGGACATTTGAGCTGGATGAGGACCTGAAGGCAGATGAGTATACTCTCCCTGTTGGCGCTAAAAGCTATGTCGCTGGTAATTTCTTTGGTCGTCTATTGGGCAACAACCATGCCATTTACAACCTCAAGGCACCGCTCTTTGAAGGCCTGCAAAACAATTTTGAAATCCGCGATTTAGATTTGAAGCAGGTGGCTATCAACCAACCAGCAGCCGCCGAGATTGGGGCTTTGGCCAAGACAGCTTATGGCTATGGAGAAGGGATAGTGAGCAATGTGGCTGTTCAAGGCTCAATCTTGGCCAACCGCAGTGTTGGAGGCTTGATTTATCGGGCTAATAATGTGCGCTTGGAGCAGGTGGCCTTTGAAGGAGACATCACCGCTCGAAACAGCAGTACCGCTAACTTTACTGGTGGTTTAATTGGTTATGCGCAGTCTAATACTCAGGTCAATGGCGCTATCATTGATGCGACGATTCGGGTTAATGGACAGTATGCTGGTACTCGTGCTGGTGGTGCCGTTGGTGTTTTGGAGCATGCTAGAACAGGTCTGACCAATCTAGTGGCCAAGGGTGTTCTGGATAACAGCAGCGGAAATACCTCAGCCTATGTCGGAGGTCTCGTTGGGCAAGTGATTGCTAGTCCGCAGTTTACTAATACCATCACTGAAGTCAAGGTGGCCAAAGGCCGATTAGCAATTGGTAATTTAACCAATACACCTTCGCGTGTCTTTGATATTGTGACGGTTAATGGCGTCTCAACTGGGTCAAGTGATGAGACAGCAACGAGCATCACGGCTGAAGCTGCTAAGGCTAAGCAAGACGCCATGGGACTAACAGTAACATTGGCAGATTCAGGCATTGACCTCAATGTTTATAATGTTGACTATCAAGCGGTTCGTGGGGCTCAAGCCTCTAAGGTGCTGGCCTACAAAAACATTGAGAAATTCATGCCGCTTTATAACAAGGAATTTATTGTCAAACACGGTAACCTTTTGGCAGCCGACCATGACTTGGTGACCAAGACGGTAGTATCCGTGATTCCGATGGCAGATGATCGGTTTGTATCGGATTATCTAACGGATAAGCAAGCCATTAACAGGGTTATGGTCTACTTTGCGGATGACACGAAGGCTTATTATAATGTCGCTTATCTTGAAGACTTTAAGCAGACGGGTGTTGCTGAGTACCAAGTTGATGGTCTGTCCTTGCTCTACACGCCTGAGCAGATTTTGAGTCATCTGCCGAGCCTAGCTAGCCGTGTCTTGCCAGCCTTGAGTGGCGTGGACTATTATGCCCCCGAGACCCTAACGGCTCTCGGGAAGACCGGCAATGCTCAGGAGTTGATGGATAAGCTCTACCTGAAGGAATCCTTTGATGCCATTAAGGGCAATCTGGCTAATGTCTTGCAGGGAGTGCTATCCACTACTGATGTGATTGCGACAGATCGGACAGATTTAGCAGCGCATATCATCAAGAACAAGGAAGCCCTGATGATGGGACTGTCCTATGTCAACCGTTGGTTTAACATTGATTTTGGTCAGGTCAATGCTAGGGACCTAATCCTATATCACCAGGATCTCTTTGGCAAGTCAGCTAGTACCTTAGATTGGTTAATCAGCCTTGGTCAGTCCTATGACCAGCTCAAGTTGATTAATCATTTGGATACTTATGCCACTATCACTAAAGCCTACACAGGTGTGGCTGATGAATTTGACTACCTCAGTGCTTATCGTCGTCTCTTTACCTCCATGGATGAGAATACTTGGTTTAAGGCAACATCTAAAGCTTATATGGCTGAAGGAAATTCGCTGGCCAAACCAGATGCAGAGGTGCGCGCCTACCATAAACTCCTTGAAGATGGACAAGCTAAGAAATTTATCTTGCCACTATTGACTGCTAGGGAAGGTATTTTCTTCATTTCCAACATGTCAACACTTAACTTCGGCATGTTTGACCGCTACATGGATATGAACTTGAAGGTGACAGATCCAGTCCGTTACGAAGCTGAGTTGGCTAGAGTTAAGGCCATGGTAGATATCAGCAATATCCGCTATCGAGATCATTTTGACTTTTGGTATCGGATGTCACTTGATTCCGTTAAGGATAAAAATATCAAAGCGGTACCGAACTGGGATGGTTACAATATCAACCGTTCAGGATTGAATAATGGGCGTTGGTTGCCAATGTTTGGCGATACTAACGATGCTATTAAGGACTTCTTTGGTCCTATTGATGGAGCTTTGTGGTCACAATTTGGAAACAATGGTGCTGGTGCTTATGCGACTGGTTCATACACCCACTTCATTATCCTAAAAATGTTGGAAGAAGAAGGGGCTTCTGGGCACACTCATGAAATGGTTCATAATTCTGATGGCGCGATTTACTTGGGAGGTTACGGTCGTCGTTTTGGACAAGGAGCTGAGCTCTACGCCTTGGGCATGCTTCAAGCACCGTACACGGCTCAGACCAACTATTTTGCCATTAACAACCTCTTTGACTTCCGTGGTACGGCTGCAGAAAATGCAGATAACCGCTATCATAATCTATCTCCAGATCGCTTCCAGACGAGTGATGATTTGAAAGATTACTTCCGCGGGGTGTTCGATGTGCTGTACACCCTGGATCAGGTTGAGGCTGAAACCGTCTTGTCTCTGCCAAAAGACCAGCAACGTCTTTTCTATCATAAGATTGAAAATGACTATATTCAAGATGTCAACCTTAGCATTCCAACTCATGCTGGTAACCGTGTACGTAAATTTACGGATGCAGAATGGCAAGACATGACCCTGACCAGTGTGGCAGATTTAATTGATCATGATATTGTGAGCAACCGTGAGTTTGCGATTAATAGTGGCACGAGCCGAGACTACGCCCGAAATGGCTACCATACCGTACCGTTCTTCTCAGCGATTTACTCTGCCTTGGATAATCCAAACGGGGCGCCCGGAGACATCATGTTCCGTCGTATGGCCTTTGAACTCTTGGCTGCCAAAGGCTACGAGGGCGGTTTCCTACCATATGTTTCTGGTCAGTATGCCCAG
Organism: Streptococcus sp. E17BB; assembly: GCF_041807725.1. Classification (NCBI taxonomy): domain Bacteria; kingdom Bacillati; phylum Bacillota; class Bacilli; order Lactobacillales; family Streptococcaceae; genus Streptococcus; species Streptococcus sp. E17BB. The sequence continues at coordinate 1,945 of NZ_JBGTZC010000046.1, read as the reverse complement.
CTCGCGACAGACCGTGGCATCACAGGGACCGAGACTTGGCCGAGAAAGCATACTGTGGGTAGGATTACTGATAGTTTGGTCTTTGAGCAAGTCTTTGGTAGCGAATACTCTGACTGGAAAGCCTTCAAGAAAGCCATGTTCCAAGAACGGGCAGATAAGCTGAATAGCTTAAAACCTGTCACCATTACCTACAAGGGAGCAACGGTGACCATTTCATCAGCTGACCAACTCAAACAACTGATGGCAGAAGCAACCCGAGAAGATATGAACAGGTTTTTGACCGGCACACCAATTAGTGTGACTGCCAACAATAACGCTTACGCTAGCAATTCTCGCGTGAAAGAATTGAAGGCGAAAATCTTTAATGCTTACTTGCGTCAGACAGATGACTTTAGAACATCAATTTACAGCAACTAGGCGAATACTTGAAAGGTTTGGAGAAGACATTCTTCAAACCTTTTATTTTTAATCACTATTATGTTTTACAAACTAGTTGATACATGCTATACTAGCATTAGACAACTAATAGGTAAAACATACTAGATGAGAAAGGAGTAAAGATGGCAGAAACACAGTTACTTAAGGGAGTGCTTGAAGGGTGTGTGCTTGATGTCATTGCACAGGAGGAAATTTACGGCTATGAACTTATTCAACGCCTAAAACAGCATGGCTTTTCAACGATTATCGGCGGAACGATTTATCCTTTGCTGCAAAAGTTAGAAAAAAGAGGCTTGATAGCAGGTGTGATGAGAGCTTCGCCAGATGGACCTGACCGTAAATATTTTCAGCTGACGGAGGATGGTCGGGTTTACCTGAATGATTTTTGGAAGCAATGGACAGAATTAGTGGATAAAGTTAGTCAAGTTAACGGAGGAAAATATGATGAAAAGACCTAACATCTATCACTATCAGTAATAGATCAATCAAATCTTCAAGGCATTGCGACCTGAAAACAGGGCTTATTTTGACCAGCTGGAACAGTACATAATTTCCACAGCTTTGACCCGTGATGAGGAAAAGCTCTATGAACAGATTTATACCATGGCGAGGGATTTGTAGGAGGCGGAAAAAGACGGGCTTACTGCTGAAGATTTTTTTGGTACCCAGCCCAAAGATATGGAGGATGAGCTATTAGCTAATAGTCCTAAAAACCCTTTGAGACGTTTCTTGGAATTTACGGTTGTCTTTATGGCTGTTAATCTTTTCTTGTCTTTTTTCAAAACAGGGCAACTGACAGTGGACATGGTAAAGGAACTCGTAACTGCTGGGCTTATGGTGGCAGGTCTAGCCTTTGTTTATCACCAAAGAAGAAAAAGTTCTATAAAACTCCGTTCAATCCTTATAGGAAAACAGTTTGGTACGGTCTGGTGTTTGGGATGCTTCTCCCTCGTTTGACCGAGCACTTACCTGCTTCAGGTCTGCTCATAACCATTCCGAGTCCACTGGACAGTGTTGTTTTACTGGGCATCATTGTCTTTCTCGCTTACAAACTCTGGCCGATGCCAAGCTATCGCTTCCTTCTCTTGCCAGCCCTTGCGCTTTGGTTTGGCGGCTTCTTGGGACAATGGCAGAGCAGGGGAGTAGATGTCGATATGTTGAGCAGCTTTTGGTTCAAAAGTTTACTGGTTTTGGCTATGGTTGGTCTGTCCTTATTTGTAGTGATAAGAAAACAGCGACAAGAACGCGGACTCGATTAGAACGAGCTCCTATTGGAGAGATTTAAACCTTACCTTGCTAAGCAGGGTAAGGTTTGTGCTATAATGAAAAAAGGAGGATAAGCGCATGAAGACTAATGTGATACTTGGCTTGGTATTTTTGATGTGAATCGGTTACACTAAACTAGACAGAATTTATAAAGTGTTCTACACTAAAGAAAACAGGAGAACTCTATGTCTAGAAAAATCCGTCGTCAATTTAGTGATGACTTTAAGCAACAAATTGTTGA
>NZ_JBGTZC010000045.1:0-13906 GCF_041807725.1 Streptococcus sp. E17BB | reverse complement strand
TCCAAAATAGTGATATTAGGGTCTTTAATTCCGAGTAGGTTTGTGATAGAATTGAACTGTTCCATATGTGTCTTTCTAATGAGTTGTTTAAGCACTTTTCATTGTAGGTCATATGGAACTTTTTTCTACACTCAAAAGGCTCTATAATCTCCATGGTGGATTTACCCACTACAGAAATTATAGAGCCGTTTTTTGTCATTGTCATTTCATTTATGATATAATAGTTTGAAAATCAAACAAAAAAGGATGGTTTGTATGTCGTATTTTGACCAGTACCTCAAAGTAAACGAGGCTTACGTTGCCCTGCATGGCACGGCTCACCTGCCGCTGCCTCCCAGAATGCGTGTTGCTATCTTGACTTGTATGGATTCACGTCTTCATGTGGCACAAGCTCTGGGCTTGGCGCTAGGTGATGCTCATATCCTGCGTAATGCCGGTGGTCGTGTTACCGAAGATATGATTCGTTCGTTGGCCATTTCTCAGCAACTGATGGGAACACGAGAGATTGTCGTGCTGCACCATACAGATTGCGGAGCAGAACGTTTGACAAACGAAGGCTTTGCGAAACAGCTCAATGACACATTAGGAGTTGATGTTGGGGAAATGGATTTTCTTCCCTTCTCCGACATTGTGCAGAGCGTTAAGGAGGACATTGCCAAATTAAAAGCCAGCCCTCTGATTCCGGATGACATTATTATTTCAGGAGCGATTTATGATGTGGATACTGGTAAGATGAATCCTGTTTCTTACCCCTAAAACACTGCAGTTTTTTGAAAAAATGACACGGTCTATCCTGACAAGATGAGTAGCTCTTTTGATCTTACTATGTTATACTAGAGTGAGGAGGACAAGTATGTTAGTTTATATTGCAGGTGCGGGTGCGCTCGGTAGCCGTTTTGGGGTTGCTCTTAGCAAGGCTGGTCATGAGGTCATTCTCCTGGATAATTGGCCAGAGCATATTGAAGCTATAAGAGATAAGGGACTTATGATCACAGGTGATGTGAATGACACGATTCAGTTGCCAATCATGAGACCAACACAAGCCACGCGAGAAGCAGATTTGGTCTTGGTTCTGACAAAGTCAACCCAGCTACGTCAAATGCTAAACGATATTCAGCCGATTATCGGTGAGCAAACGAAACTCCTCTGCCTTTTAAATGGTCTTGGTCATATTGAGACCTTACATGAGTTTGTTAGAAAAGAGCAGATCATTATGGGAGTGACTGTTTGGACAGCAGGTTTGATAGAACCTGGTCAAGTCGAGCTACGTGGGTCAGGTTCCTTGACCATTCAGTGCTTGGCGGATACAGAGAGAACGGTAGGCGAGCAGCTGGTTGAAGTCCTCAATCAAGCTGGTCTAAACGCGACCTATACTAATGATGTTTTACATGCCATTTGGAAAAAAGCCATGATAAATGGCACAATGAATGCCACTAGTGCTCTGTTAGATGCGAACTTACATGAGCTGCTGTCTTCCTCTTCTGCGATGGGGCTAGTTAGGCAGGTGTTGTCGGAATTCATCGCTGTAGCCGCTCACTACGGCTTAAGGTTTGATCTTGAAGACACCTATCAATACATCGTTGACGTCTCGACTAAGGTTGGGCATCATTATCCCTCCATGCATCAGGATTTGGTGAAAAACAAGCGGCTGACGGAAGTTGACTATCTCAATGGATTTGTGGCACAAGTGGCTGAAACAATCGGCAGCTCAGCGCCTTATTGTCGAACTATTACCCAATTAGTCCATGCAAAGGAGGACATCAATCAACGATGACACTAACTTTTTTATTAACTTATCGTGGTGAAAATGGCAGAGCTCTGGAATTTGTAGACGCTATGGAGCAGTCTGGTTTGGCGACTACTATTCGCCAGTGATCAGGTAATCTGCGCTATGACTACTTTTCTTCTCTTAGCGATCCAGAAACAGTGCTTCTAGTTGATAGTTGGGCGGATCAAGAAGCCCTTGATGCCCACCATGCTTCTCCTCAAATGGCAGAGATTATCGCTCTCCGCGAAAAATATGACTTGCGGATGACTGCGGAACGACCAATCTCTGATGAGGCGAATTTCTCAGCACATGATCGACACTTTATTCGTGATTAGCACAAGAGGCTAGGTAAAACCGACAAATGGCATCAAAAAAGCGCATAGCATCAGGAGATGCTATGCGCTTTTATTAGGGTTGTTTAGTAAGTTAGAACGGCATATTTTTTCTTGCCGCGGCGGATAACGGTCAGCTCGCCGTCGATTTTGTCAGCATCAGTCAGTTGGTAATCGAGGTCTTGGATGCGGTCGCCGTTGAGGTAGATGGCACCATTTTGGACATCTTCACGGGCTTGACGTTTTGAGTTGACAATACCTGAGGTGACGAGCAGGTCTACGATGTTGCGGCTGTCATCGGCTTTAGCGGTGTAGTTTGGTACGTTGCTGAGTCCTTGCTTGAGCTCTTTAGCAGAGAGTTCTTTGATGTTGCCCGTAAAGAGTTGCTCGGTAATCTTGAGGGCCTGCTGGTAGGCTTCTTCGCCGTGAACTAAGGTCACGACTTCTTTGGCTAGAACTTTCTGAGCAAGGCGCTCATGCGGTGCTGCGAGGAACTGGCTTTCCAGCTCAGCGATTTCTTCCAAAGATAGGAAAGTAAAAATCTTGAGGAAACGGACGGCGTCGGCGTCCATAACATTGAGCCAGAACTGGTACATCTCGTAAGGACTGGTCTTGTCTGCGTCCAACCAGATAGCGTTACCCTCGGACTTGCCAAATTTTTTGCCAGTGCTATCGGTGATGAGGGGAACAGTGATGACGTGTCCTGTCTTATCGCTCTTGCGGCGAAGCAATTCGGTACCTGCGGTCATGTTGCCCCACTGGTCGGAGCCGCCGATTTGTAGGGTCACATCGTAGAGGCGGTTGAGCTCGTAAAAATCATATCCCTGCATGATTTGGTAGGCAAATTCGGTGTAGGAAATGCCTGTTTCAATGCGTTTTTTTACGGATTCCTTGCCCATCATGTAGTTGACGGTAAAGTACTTGCCGACATCACGCAGAAAATCAATGAAGCTGATGCTGCCAAACCAGTCGTAGTTGTTTGTCATAACAGCCTTATTCTCTCCGCTTTCAAAATCAAGAAAGCGTGAGAGTTGTCCTTGGATTTTTTGCACCCAACCGTCAACGGTCTCTTTGGTCTGTAAGCTCCGCTCCGCGTCCTTAAAGGACGGGTCACCGATGAGACCAGTCGCTCCGCCAACCAGAGGGTAGGGTTTGTGTCCCGCTAATTGCAGGTGACGACAGACCAAAATCGGCACCAAGTGTCCGAGGTGAAGGCTGTCCGCTGTCGGATCATATCCCGAATAATAGGCCATAGTCCCTTCTGTTAGGGCTTTTTTGAGGGCGTCTTCGTCTGTCGTCTGAAAGATGAGGCCACGGGCTTTGAGTTCATCAAAGATATTCATGGGCTATTCTCCTTTTTTTGTATTGTCTTTTCATTATAGCAAAACTTCAGTCCTGTTTGCAAGATGACAATTGTGATTTTCACGCCAAACGCATGAAGAAAATTCGTGTCACTATTTTCTAGCGACACAAATGTTTTCAAAAAACTTTCACAATATTTACGTAGGTGCATGGGTTCATCTGCTTTTCCGCTGACATTTATGACAAAATGTCATGATTAAACAGATAACTTTTTATGAAAATCATTATCTGAAAGCGATGTTTTTGTCGTGCGCTCGGCGCGCATGATTTTGGTGCTTAATTGGCTAAAACTGTATCAAGTTCGGTAAATAGTGTCGTCTTAGACTTTTTTCTTGCATCTTTGATGAATAAATGCTATAATGATAAAAAATTAATGATAAAGAAAGGAGACGGGGTGACAACTTCGTCTTCTCTTTGTTGAAAAGGAGGGATTCTTATCGCAACGATTATTGAACTGGTGGAGGCGGTGGTGGCACCTGTTATCGCTGCCCCCTATGAGCTGGTGGATATTGAGTACGAGAAGATGGGGGGTGATTATGTCCTGTCGATTTTGGTTGACAAGCCTGGCGGGATAACGGTCGATGATACAGCAGACTTGACAGAGGTCATTAGTCCCCTGCTAGATACCATCACACCAGACCCTTTTCCAGATCAGTATTTTCTGGAGATTTCAAGCCCTGGTCTGGAGCGTCCGCTCAAGACCAAGGAAGCCTTGGCAGGAGCGGTTGGTCGCTATATTAACGTCAGTCTCTATCAGGCTATTGACAAGGTTAAGGTTTTTGAAGGCACATTGCAGAGCTTTGACAACGATGAGCTTGTCCTAGACTATCTAGATAAGACCAGACGAAAAACGGTGACCATCCCTTATCAACTGGTTGCCAAAGCCAGATTAGCTGTAAAATTATAGGAAAGGATTTATTTTCAAGAAAACAACTTGTTTTTGAGAGAGATATACCATGAGCAAAGAAATGTTAGAAGCCTTCCGTATTTTGGAAGAAGAAAAGCACATCAATAAGGCAGACATCATCGAGACGGTGACGGAATCCCTCAAGTCAGCCTATCGTAGAAAGTACGGTCAGGCTGAGTCAGCTGTTGTTGAATTTAATGAAAAAACAGGGGATTTCAAGGTTTATACTGTCCGTGAAGTCGTTGACGAGGTTTTTGATAGCCGCTTGGAAATCAGCCTCAAAGACGCTCTGGCGATCAGCTCTGCCTATGAGCTGGGAGACAAGATTCGTTTTGAGGAATCTGTCAAGGAATTTGGTCGCGTGGCTGCTCAATCAGCTAAACAAACCATCATGGAAAAGATGCGCAAGCAATTCCGTGAAGTAACCTACAACGAGTACAAACAGCACGAAGGTGAAATCATGACAGGAACTGTGGAGCGGTTCGATAATCGCTTCATCTATGTCAACCTAGGCACCATCGAAGCTCAGCTTTCTCACCAAGACCAAATTCCAGGAGAGACCTTCAAGTCTCACGATCGTATCGAGGTCTATGTGTACAAGGTTGAGAACAACCCGCGCGGGGTTAACGTCTTTGTTAGCCGCAGTCACCCTGAGTTTATTAAGCGGATTATGGAGCAGGAAATTCCTGAGGTTTTTGACGGCACGGTAGAAATCATGAGCGTGTCTCGTGAGGCTGGTGACCGCAGTAAAGTAGCAGTTCGTAGCCACAACCCTAACGTTGATGCCATCGGTACCATCGTTGGTCGCAAGGGGGCTAATATCCAAAAAGTGATTAGCAAGTTCCATCCAAAACGAATCGATGCTAAGACGGGGCTCTCTGTTCCTGTTGAGGAGAACATTGACGTGATCCAGTGGGTTGAAGATCCAGCTGAGTACATCTACAATGCCATCGCGCCAGCTGAGGTGGACTACGTCATCTTTGACGAGAAAGACAGCAAGCGCGCCCTCGTTGTTGTTCCTGATAACAAGCTGTCTCTAGCTATCGGTCGTCGTGGGCAAAACGTTCGCCTGGCGGCTCACTTGACGGGCTACCGCATTGACATCAAGTCTGCGTCAGAGTATGAGGCTATGGCAGCAGAGCAAGAGGTGTTTGCTTCAGCAGAGCCAACAGAGCTTTCAGATGGCAGTACAGAAGTGACTGCTGAAGGTTAGGTCTCAGGAGGCGTTATGGCAAAAACACGCAAAATTCCCCTACGCAAATCAGTGGTTTCTGGCGAGATTATCGACAAACGCGACCTGCTGCGTATTGTCAAAAACAAGGACGGTCAGATTTTTATTGACCCTACTGGAAAACAGAACGGTCGCGGCGCCTACATCAAGCTAGATAACGAGGAGGTTAAACTGGCCAAGAAAAAACTGGTTTTTAACCGCAGTTTTTCCATGGATGTGCCAGAGAGCTTCTACGATGAACTGATTGCTTATGTGGATCACAAGGTAAAAAGAAGAGAGTTAGGTCTTGAATAAGTTGCAACAACTCTTAAACCTCATGGGCTTGGCTCAGCGTGCTGGCAAACTTATCTCAGGTGAGGAATTGGTCGTCAAGGCTATCCAGACCGAGCAAGCAAGACTGGTCTTTGTGGCCAAGGATGCTAGCCAGAACCTGATTAAGACCGTGACGGATAAATGTAAATATTACGATATAGAAGTCTCAACAGTGTTTGATACGCTGGACCTTAGCAGCGCTATCGGCAGACCCAGAAAGGTTGTGGCAGTTAGTGATGCTGGATTTTCAAAGAAAATGAGGACTCTTATGGACTAAAGGACGAGGAGGACACGATTTGTCTAAAAAAAGAATTAATGAAATTGCCCGTGAAACGGGTATCAGTAACAAAGATTTAGTTGCCAAGGCTCAGGAATTGGGGCTTTCAGTCAAAAGCCATTCTAGCAGTGTGGACGAAGGTGAGGCCAAGCGCTTGATTGCAAGTTTTGGTGGGGGAGCCTCCAAGGCAATGCCAGCTCAGCCACATCAAGCAAGCTCGACAACTGATAACCAAGCGCCAGCTACTTCAGCAGCAAAACCTGTTGAAAATACTGAAGCACCCCAGCGCTCATCTAGCCAGAAAACGGTAGTTGCTCAGCCATCTACGCCGAAAGCGACCCAAGAAGCGCCAATAACGCCTAAAGTCGAACCAAAAGCAGAGCAGGCAGCAGAGAGTAAGCCGACCCCAGCTCGCCCGCAGAGCCGTAACTTCAAGGCAGAACGTGAGGCACGACAAAAGGCTGAGGCAGAGCGTCGCCAACAGGGTGGTCAGCAGCGGCATAGTGGTCAAGGCAAAGGTAACCGTCAAGAGCGAGGCCGGGATAACAAGCGTGAAGACCGCAATCAACGGGAGCGTGGGCAAGCAGGTGCACTAAACCGTGATAATCGTCGTCAGCAGGACAACCGCCGCAATGACCGAAACCAAGGACATAAGCAGGATAACCGCCAGCAAAATCGCAACGCTACAGCGCCTCGGATTGACTTTAAGGCAAGGGCAGCAGCCCTCAAGGCTGAGCAAAATGCTGAGTATTCGCGCAATAGCGAGCAACGTTTTCGCGAGCAAGAAGAAGCCAAACGCCGCGAAGCACTAGCTTTGGAAGAAGCTCGTAAGGCACGCATGGCAGAAGAATTAGCAGCTCAAGAACGCCTCGAGCAAAGTGTGTCAACACCAAAAGCCCAGCCAGTTCCTCAGGCAGAAAAAACAGCTTCGGCTGCTCCAGACAATCGTCGTAAAAAAGCCTCTCGTCCTGAAAAATCCCGTGATTTTTCAAATGAAGACGGCCCTAAACCAACAAAAAATAAGAAAAATTGGAATCAAAACCAAGTGAGAAATCAACGAAACTCTAACTGGAACAACAGTAAGAAAAACAAAAAAGGCAAGGGTGCTCCTGCACCTGTAACAGAGCGTAAGTTCCACGAACTGCCAAAAGAATTTGAGTACACCGAAGGCATGACGGTCGCTGACATCGCTAAGCGCATCAAACGTGAGCCAGCGGAAATCGTTAAAAAGCTCTTCATGATGGGCGTGATGGCGACCCAGAACCAGTCTCTGGACGGTGACACCATTGAACTTCTTATGGTGGACTACGGCATTGAAGCCAAGGCTAAGGTTGAAGTAGACAATGCTGATATTGAACGTTTCTTTGTGGATGAAGACTACCTCAACCCTGAAAATATGGTGGAGCGCGCACCTGTCGTGACTATCATGGGACACGTTGACCATGGTAAGACCACCTTGCTTGATACGCTGCGCAATTCTCGTGTGGCAACTGGAGAAGCTGGGGGGATTACACAGCATATTGGTGCTTATCAGATTGAGGAAAATGGCAAGAAAATCACTTTCCTTGATACGCCAGGACACGAAGCCTTCACAAGCATGCGCGCGCGCGGAGCATCAGTAACCGACATTACTATCCTGATTGTGGCAGCAGATGATGGGGTAATGCCACAAACCGTTGAAGCCATCAACCACTCTAAAGCAGCTGGTGTACCGATTATTGTGGCAATTAACAAGATTGATAAGCCTGATGCTAATCCGAGCCGTGTTATCAATGAGTTAGCAGAGCATGGCGTTATGCAAGCATCATGGGGCGGGGATTCTGAGTTTGTGGAAATCTCTGCTAAGTTTGGTAAGAATATCGACACCCTCTTAGAAACGGTGCTCTTGGTGGCTGAATTCCAAGAACTCAAGGCAGACCCAACGGTCCGTGCTATCGGTACGGTTATTGAAGCCCAGCTGGATAAAGGAAAAGGTGCTGTGGCGACCCTCTTGGTACAGCAGGGAACGCTTAACGTCCAAGACCCAATCGTTGTCGGTAATACCTTTGGTCGTGTCCGTGCCATGACTAATGACCTGGGGCGTCGTGTCAAGACAGCTCTGCCGTCTACCCCAGTATCCATCACTGGTCTTAACGAAACGCCGATGGCAGGTGACCATTTTGCAGTCTATGAGGATGAAAAAGCGGCGCGCGCAGCTGGTGAAGAGCGTGCTAAACGTGCCCTGCTCAAACAACGTCAAAATACCCAACGTGTCAGCCTAGAGAACCTCTTTGATACCCTCAAGGCTGGTCAGGTTAAATCTGTTAACGTCATCATCAAGGCTGATGTACAAGGTTCGGTGGAAGCCCTTGCTAGCTCCCTCTTGAAGATTGATGTGGAAGGTGTTAAGGTCAATGTCGTTCACTCTGCTGTTGGTGCCATCAACGAGTCTGATGTGACCCTGGCGGAAGCCTCAAACGCTATCCTTATCGGTTTCAACGTTCGTCCGACTCCGCAAGCGCGTGTGCAGGCCGATACCGACGATGTAGAAATCCGTCTTCACAGCATCATCTACAAGGTTATCGAGGAAGTTGAAGATGCTATGAAGGGTATGCTTGATCCAGAATTTGAAGAGAAAATCATTGGTGAAGCCATGATTCGTGAGACCTTCAAGGTGGCTAAAATCGGCACCATCGGTGGCTTTATGGTCACTCGTGGTAAAATCCAACGTGATGCCAAGGCGCGTGTTATCCGTGACGGTGTCGTGATTCACGATGGTGCTCTTGCTAGCCTCAAACACTTCAAAGATGATGTCAAAGAACTGGGAGTTGGTCGTGAAGGTGGTTTAATGCTCGAAAACTATAATGACCTGCAAATTGATGACACCATCGAAGCCTACATCATGGAAGAGATTAAACGTTAAAAAGCCCTGCTTCTAGGGAGCTAAAAAATCAAAAAGTTGAAGCTGGAGCTTGTTGCCGATTGAACAATCAGTTGTGTAAAAATAATAAGTACCAGAACAATGACACTGTTTAAAGATGTTCCAGCTAGGCTTGTCCTAGCTGTCATCTTATCATTAAGAGAGATAGAAAGGAGCCACCTATGGCTAACCATCGTGCAGACCGTGTTGGTATGGAAGTCAAGCGTGAGGTTAATGAGATTTTGCAGCGGCACATCCGTGACCCACGTGTCCAAGGCGTGACGATCACCGATGTCCAAATGTTGGGTGATTTATCCGCCGCCAAGGTCTACTATACTATTTTGTCAGATTTGGCATCGGATAATAAAAAAGCCCAAGAGGGCTTAGAAAAGGCTAAGGGGACCATTAAGCGTGAGCTAGGGAAAACCCTGACCCTCTATAAAATCCCTGACTTGACCTTCATCAAGGACGAGTCCATTGCTTATGGCAATAAAATTGACCAAATGTTACAAGATTTGGAACGTCAGGATTAGCAAAGAGAGTGGGACTCAATCGGTAATTCGGTAGAATTCGATTTTCCCTCACCTCCGCTCAACCCCTGCGTCTGACTTTGTTAACAATAACAAAAAGGAAGGCTGGGACTGTTGTCCCAGCCTTTTTTGGGCTTTTCTGGCGTAGCAGATAATTGAACTTGGCTGAAAATCTTGCTATAATGAAGTATCATTTTAAGGAGGACAGGACATGTCATTTGAACAAGCCATCAAACAGTTTACATCAGTAACAGCCCAAGAGTTGGAAAAACTGATTCAAACAGAAGAGAAAGTTATTGCCTTTATTGGGCGTCCAACTTGCCCATATTGTCAACGTTTTGCACCAAAATTGGCGCAGGCTCAAGCTGACACTAACGCGTCAATTTACTTTGTAGATAGCAGCAATGTGTCTGATGCCGCTTTGCAAGACTTGCGTGCTAAATATGGCGTGAAAACAGTGCCAGGGCTCTTGGTTGCCACCCAGCAAGACGTTAAGGTGGTTTGTGATTCTTCCCTCTCTGTGACAGAAATCACAGCCTTTATGGCATAGATAATACCTGATGACAGTAAGAGCGAGTGGGGACTAATCATAGTTTGTCAGAACGCCATTTCTTTCACCCTCGCCTTGCCTAACTGAACAGTCAGGATGGTTGTTGAGCGGTTGCTTTGCAAGTCTAGAGCTGGCAAAACAAGACGTGCTCCTAACTGATCTATCTGGCTTATTTGAACATCACATGAAGAGACTGGGACTGCTGTTTTAGTCTTTTTATGTTTGGTAATTGCATGCTTGTGGGATGTGCTGGTCGAATTAGGTTGGCAACGGGATTTCTCTCAACACTCATCTGCCATTATCTGCTTATCATCCTTAAACTGGTCTATCTATACAGTATAAAAAATTGTCTTAAATCCTTGACAGAACCCTTAGATTGTGATAACCTATTAGAGGTTTTGAATAAAACTGACCTAAGACAGCAGGGGAGTCTAACTCATAAACATCCTGCCGAGGCACAAAAACGTGATAAAATCGTCTACGTATTTGTACTTTCGTGTCTGGGTTTGGATGCGATTTTTTCGTTTCCAACCAAAAATAAAAACGGAGGTAAAACACTAATGAGTCAAGCAAATATTGCTAAAAAAGCAGAACTCGTTGAAGTTTATGCTGAGAAGATGAAAGCTGCAGCCTCAATCGTTGTGGTTGATGCGCGTGGTTTGACTGTTGAGCAGGATACTGTTCTTCGTCGTAATCTTCGTGGCGCTGACGTTGAGTATAAAGTTGTGAAAAACTCTATCTTGCGTCGTGCTGCAGAAGCTGCTGGTCTTGAAGGATTGGCTGACGTTTTCGTTGGTCCAACAGCTATCGCTTTTTCTAACGAAGATGTGATTGCACCAGCTAAAACACTTCATGATTTTGCGAAAATAGCTGATGCTCTTGAAATCAAGGGTGGTATCATTGAAGGTGCGGTTGCTTCTAAAGAAGAAATCGTTGCACTTGCGACCCTGCCAAACCGCGAAGGATTGCTGTCTATGCTCCTTTCAGTACTTCAAGCACCAGTTCGCAACGTTGCACTTGCTGTCAAAGCAGTTGCAGAAAGCAAAGACGCTGCTTAATCTTAGCAGCCTAATCGTGACCTTGTCACAACCTATTTAAAAACATATTTTGGAGGAATCTACAATGGCATTGAACATTGAAAACATTATTGCTGAAATCAAAGAAGCTTCAATCCTTGAGCTTAACGACCTTGTAAAAGCTATCGAAGAGGAGTTTGGCGTTACTGCTGCTGCTCCAGTTGCAGTTGCTGCTGCTGGTGGTGCTGCTGAAGAAGCTAAAGATTCATTCGACGTTGAATTGACATCTGCTGGCGACAAAAAAGTTGGCGTTATCAAAGTTGTTCGCGAAATCACAGGTCTTGGTCTTAAAGAAGCTAAAGAGCTTGTTGATGGTGCACCTGCACTTGTTAAAGAAGGTGTTAACGCAGCAGAAGCTGAAGAGCTTAAAGCTAAATTGGAAGAAGCAGGCGCTTCAGTTACGCTTAAATAAGAAGCATATAGCAATTTGAGAGCGGAAGCCCGATTTACCAGTCTTTTAGAGCTTATAGCGATTTAAAGAAACTGATAATTTGATTTGGTTTCCTGCCAAAAATCCTGCCAAAAAATCTGGCTCATTGTCAACTGTAGTGGGTTGACCAATTTAACACCGAGAGAGGACAGTTCTTGTCTTCTCTCGTTTTATGTTTATGGCAATGAAAATGCGAGTTTTGAAGTTTTCATCTTCCGAAACCCAAAAGCATTCCGTTTAATGACCTTGATAAGGTTGTTTGTCGCCTCTAGTTTAGCGTTTGAGTAAGGCAGTTTCAAGGCGTTGACAATCTTGTCTCTATTCTTCAAGAAAGTCTTAAAAACCGTCTGAAAGATAGGATTGACGCTCGAAATCGTCTCCTCGATCAGCCCAAAAAACTGTTCGGCTTGCTTTTCTTGAAAGTGAAAAAGTAGCAGCTGATAAAGCTCGTAATGATCTTTCAGCTCTTGAGAATAGCCGAGCAGCTTAGCGACAATCTCCTGATTAGTCAAGTGCATGCGAAAAGGGGGGCGATAGAAGCGTTTATCGCTGAGCTTTCGACTATCCTGCTGAATCAGTTTCCAATAGCGCTTGAGCGCCCCATACTCGTGGGATTTTCGGTCAAACTGATTCATGATTTGGACATGCAGGCGGTTCATAGCACGGCTCATGTGCTGGACGATATGGAATCTGTCGAGTACTATCTTAGCTTCAGGAAATAGCTGTCTCGCCAATTGATAATAAGGGCTGAACATGTTCATAGTGATAACCTTTACCCGACTTCTGACAGCTCTAGAATAGCGTAGAAAGTGGTTGCGAATGGTAGCTTGTGTCCGTCCATCCAGAATAGTGATGATTTTGAGTGAATCGAAATCCTGCGCANTCGCCTCTAGTTTAGCGTTTGAGTAAGGCAGTTTCAAGGCGTTGACAATCTTGTCTTTATTCTTCAAGAAAGTTTTAAAAACCGTCTGAAAGATAGGATTGACGCTCGAAATCGTCTCCTCGATCAGCCCAAAAAACTGTTCGGCTTGCTTTTCTTGGAAGTGAAACAAGAGGAGTTGATAAAGAATCGTAGTGTTCTCTCAGTTCTTGAGAATAGCCAAGCAGCTTAGCGACAATCTCCTGATTGGTCAAGTGCATGCGAAAGGTCGGGCGATAAAACCGTTTATCACTGAGCTTTCGACTATCTTGTTGTATCAATTTCCAGTAGCGTTTGAAGATCCTGTATTCATAGGATTTTCTGTCAAACTGATTCATTACCTGGATACGTAGCCTGTTCATGGCCCTGCTCATGTGTTGGAGTAAAATAGTCCAGTGGACTATTTTAGCCTTGGGCTAAGAAATTTGAAAGCGAGATGTGGAAACGATCGAGGACGATTTTGGCGTTTGGGAGTGAAACAGTCTGGGGAGAGACTGTTTCAGCCCGAGCTTGAAAACGGGAGAGCGAGGGGGTTTAGCTAACTTGTAATACGGACTAAACATGTCCATGGTGATGACCTTGACACGGTTTCTGACCGTTCTAGAATAGCGTAGAAAGTGATTGCGAATGGTGGCTTGGGTTCGACCGTCTAGGATTGTCACAATGTTAAGCGAATCAAAGTCCTGTGCGATAAAGCTCATTTTGCCTTTCCTGCTTCAACTAGTCGCTTTTGTATTTTCAGGCTCCTACCTCAAACAGTCCACTGGACTGTTTGAGTCCCAATTCATGTTAGTTAGGAGGCAGGTCAAGTCTGTCTTGAACTGGAACTCCTTTAGCTTTCGGATGACTGTTGAGGTCGATACGGCTAAGCTTTCAGCGATGGCAGTCATCGTCACCTTCTCAATCAGTTTTTGGACAATTTTCTGATGAAGAATGACAGGAATCTGGTGATTTTTCTTGACTAAGGATGTCTCAGCGACAGCTATTTTCCCGCACTTTTGGCAGTGGAAGCGTCGCTTTCGCAAGCGAATGAGTGTCTTGTACCCTGCACACTTAAGATAAGGGATTTTGGATGGTTTCTGGAAGTCATATTTAGTCATCTGCCCCTGGCAATGTTGGCATTTTGGAGCAGGGTAGTCCAGCTTAGCGATGACTTCCTTGTGGCTTCTAGTGTCCACAACTTCCAAGATAGTGATATTAGGGTCTTTAATTCCGAGTAGGTTTGTGATAAAATCCTCGCTTTTTCTATTTTAGAGCTCGGGAAGAACTAGTCACTCCCCTGACTAGTTCTTTATTCCATATGAGTCTTTCTA
>NZ_JBGTZC010000044.1:0-14130 GCF_041807725.1 Streptococcus sp. E17BB | reverse complement strand
GGTTTCAGAAACTTTGAAAAGACAAAACTCGCATTTTCATTGCCATAAACATAAAACGAGAGAAGACAAGAACTGTCCTCTCTCGGTGTTAAGTGGGTCAACCCACTACAGTTGACAAAGAGCCAAAAGAAACAAGCCTTCGACTTGTTTCTCTAATCAACCCACTAACAACTTAATCTCCTATGATGCTGATCCCATCCTTGCCGTCTGTCTCAATCATCTCAACCAAGACTTCTTCGGTGCTTGATGTCGGCAGGTTCTTACCCACATAATCCGCCCGAATGGGCAATTCCCGATGACCACGATCAACCAAGACTGCTAAGCCAACACGGGCAGGTCGCCCTAGACTGACTAGCTTATCGATGGCCGCCCGAATCGTCCGCCCAGTGTAGAGCACATCGTCAACCAAAATCACATCGCGAGCCGTCACATCGACGGACACCACGCTACTATCCTCTGTCACCTTGATATCGTCCCTAAACGGCTTGGTATCCAACTCAATCACTGGCAGCTCCAACCCTTCCAGGCTCAAAATCCGCTCCTGCATTCGTCTTGCGATATGAACACCTCGGGTCTTAATCCCAGCCAGCACCACCTTATCCAGCTCCTTGTTGCGCTCGATAATCTCATAGGTCATCCGCGTGATAGCCCGCTGCATGGTTACGCCATCAACGATTTCTTTACTTTTCATCTTAGCCTCTCCTTAGTTTTTCTAGGGTTTCTTGGAAAATAGCTGGCGCAGGAGCCGTAAAGACCATCTCCTCACCTGACGTCGGATGGGTAAAGCCCAGTTTCTCAGCATGTAAAAACTGTCCCTGACCAGCTAAGGTTTTCTTAGGACCGTAGGCAGGGTCGCCAGCCACAGGGTGACCGATGTAGGCCATATGGACACGAATCTGGTGAGTTCGTCCCGTTTCCAAGGTCAGCTCGACCAAGCTGTAATCCCCAAACCACTCCAAGACTTGAAAACGGGTCAGGGCAGGCTTGCCTTTAGCCGTCACGGCTTGTTTTTTTCGGTCCTTGTCACTTCGACCAATAGGGGCTTCGATGACCCCGCGGTCGGTCGGCAGGTTGCCATGGACAATGGCCAGATACTTTCTCAGGGATTTCTTGTCTTTGAGCTCCTCAGCTAGAGCCTGATGGGCAGCATCAGTCTTAGCAATCATGAGCAAACCTGATGTGCCCTTGTCAATCCGATGGACAATGCCCGGTCGCACAACACCGTTAATGCTAGACAAGTCCTTGATGTGGTAGAGCAGGGCATTGACCAGCGTTCCTGTCACGTGACCTGCCGATGGGTGTACCACCATGCCTTGCGGCTTGTTAACAACCGCCACTTGGTCATCTTGGTAGATAATCTCTAGAGGTAAATCCTCTGGCAAGTAGTCCACAACCTCTTCCTGAGGCAGCGTGTAGGTGATGACATCACCTGCTTTAACAGCGTACTTGGCCTTGGCAGCTCTGCCATTAACCAAAACCCGCCCCGCCTTAATCTCATCGTTGGCGAAGCTACGGGAGAGGTCGGTTAAGTCGGCCAAAGCCTTGTCCAGGCGGCTACCGCCGTCTATAATGGTTAGTTCTTTTTGCATAAGGTTCTTTCTAGGAAAATAGCAAGCAGGCTGCCAACAGCGACGCCTGCGGTGTTCATGAGAAGGTCAGTGACATCGCTCATGCCGATAGTAAGGAGCCACTGAAGGGCTTCATAGCTGAGGCTCAACAGAAAACCTAGAGCCACGACTTTTGTAACTGCCCAGCGGGGCTTAGTTAGTTTGAGTAAGAGACCAAAGGGAATAAAAGCGACTAAGTTAAAAGCCACCTCCAGCCAAACCACCTGACCATTGATGATCAGCGGTTCGGCAAAGGGCACCCAGTTAATGTAGCGGTAACTGAGGAATATGGCAGGCGCTCCAAATTTGAAGAGAATCCCCCAAGTCAAGAAGAAAACATAGACAATCAGTAAACGACGGATGAATTTTAGTGACACCATACGGTAACCTCCAAAGGACCTTAGTAATGTGTAGTAAGGCATCGGACACTCCAAATAGATATCAGGATAAATCTCCAGACCAGTTGGACGTTGTCGTTAGCTCAGCGCAAAGCGCTAGACAGTCAAACAATGATAACAGCCAATCCAGTCGATTATTGGGTATCCTCTATGACTGGTAGATTTGACAGCCAACAGCTCAGATGACTAACTCCCAACCAATAACTTTTTGTATAGATAGGCGACTATTGCTTCTGTTTCTCTAGATGGTCTTCCCACCAGAGCGCAACAAACATGAGGACGACACCGACGGTTAAGTAACTATCTGCCACATTAAAAATAGCAAAATCCATAAAATCCAAATGCACCATATCGATGACATAACCCAGGCGGAGACGGTCGATGAAATTCCCAACACCACCAGCCATCATTAAGGTCAGAGGCAATAAACTCAGCCAATGATTTTTGGATTTAACAAAATAAATGATTGCCCCCGTTAGGAAAACCAGAGTGACTACTGTAAAAAACCACTGCTGATCCTGCAAAATAGAAAAGGCCGCACCACTATTTTGGACATAGGTCAAACTGAAAATCGGTGGCAAAAAGGGTCTGATATCACCCAGTCCGATGTTAGACACTACCCATAACTTGCTCCATTGGTCAAGACCGACCAGAACAAGCGCTAAAAATGCCATCATTAGTTTTTTCATACCAACTCCTTAGGGTCTAAATCACTGAAATAAGCCGTCATGACTTCAACAAATTTTTGAGCACAACTCGATAGCGCCATCTCCGCACGTTTGACATAAACCAACTTATTGTCTGTCGCTCCTTCCAGCGGAATGACTGTGATGCCATTGACACTGGCACTATCTAAGAAACCAGACCCTGTCGCAAATGCATCCGTCCGCTCCAAAATCCCATTTAAGGTGGCACGATCCGTCACCTTGTAAATCAGACTAGATTCCGTGCGATCGACTAGATTTTCAGAGTAATAGAGGTACTCGTCCTTTTCTTGGGTAAATAGCACAGCAGGTAAGCCAGTCAAGTCATCTAAAGTCAGACTAGGCTTACTAGCCAATCTATGGTGTTTACCCAGATAGATATGGGTTTGAAAACCAATCAAGTCAATCGCTTCAAGGCCTTGCTTCTCCATCTTACGACGAATGCCCTCTTCATTTTGAGGACTGAGGTAAACAATGCCTAACTCACTATGCCCATCGATGACCTCATCGAGGATTTGTACCGTCGTCGACTCAAATATCCGAAAATGCCTAAACTCAGGATATTTTTCAGAAAAACGCGTCATTAAAGGGGTTAAAAAATCATAGTGCTGGCTGGAAATTGAAAACTCTCGTCCCTTGCCACTCGACTGCGTATACTGGTTTTCAAAGGAATCAAAAGAGCCAACCAATTTCTGAGCCTTTTCAAAAAAAACACGACCACGCTGGGTTAAACGCGTTCCTGAAGTTGTTCGATTAAAAATTTTAAAGCCAAGCTCATCTTCCAAATCTTTGACCGCTACGGATAAACTAGGCTGGCTAACGTAAAGATTGGTCGCTGCCTCACGAAAAGTACCGCTGTTGGCAATCGCTACAACGTAGCGTAATTGTTGAATGTTCATGATTACACTTTCTTAGATTGTACTCTCTACATTATACCACAAAACAGACGGGAACTCATCCCGTCTGTTTGACTTAGTTGATAACAATCTGGTCTGCCCTAAGGTCTAGTCCTTCTGGAAGTTTAGCAAAGATGATGGCATCTGTCTGACCAACTTGGCTAGGCAAATAGGCCAGATAACCGCTGGTGCGCTCATAATGAATTCGCCCAAAAGGATTATTCCGATCAATACCTGTAAAGATATTGGCTGACAGCTCAATAACATCATCTGCATCAAAGTCGTTAATGGTATCAATTTGACCATTGAGTGGGCTGTTAAAGATAAAGGTGTCTTGTCCACCGCCACCCGTCAGGGTGTTGGACAGGCTATTGCCTGTGATACGGTTGTCTGACGTGTTCCCTGTTCCTCGTCTAGCTTGACCGACTAAGGTCAGGTTTTCCACCTGTTCAGGCAGGCTATAGTCAACTGATGCGATAACCGTATCTGTCCCTTCTCCTACGCGTTCAATCACAGTGTCGCCGCTATTGTCCACGATGAAGACATCATCTCCAGCACCGCCATCGAGGAGGTCAGCTCCCAAACCACCGTCCAAGTAGTCATTACCAGCGTCACCGAAGAGGCGGTCGTCACCATCACCACCATAGATGGCATTATTGGCCACATTGCCTCGCAACTCATCTGCAAAGCGAGAACCGATCAGGCGCTCAATTTGCGTGCCATAACCGATGAAGGCTTGACCTCTTTGGAAATCATGGACATACTTATTGGCAAAAGCACCATAGTCCACCGTATTGGTCGGCTGATAATTTGGGTCATCCGCAAAGAACTCACCGATGGTCTGCTCTTTGGAATCCTTAACCACCAAGGTATCGGCCTTTTCGCCACGGTAAATCCAAGAGCCTGGCGTTAGATTAACCGTCACAGCTTTGTCTTCATGAGAGGCGTCAAAGGTATCCACCCCGCCGCCATCCCAAATGTAGATATTGCCGTCGGATTTATGACGGTCAAAATCTTGGAAGCGGTAAGTATCGTTGCCAGAACGCTGGGCTGGATTGACACCGAAACGGTAATGGAGGTAAATCAAATCATAGAGCTTGAGGTCAAAACTATCCAAGTCCATACGAGGGGCCCGATAAGTCATCACACTTAAGCTGCTCTGATTTTCCAGTGGTGGCAAGACAGGATAGCCTTCATGGGCGTGTTTTGAGCCGAAAGAATGGAAGGTCTCATGGATAAAGAGGTGGCGGAAGGATGGCAAACTCCAATCCCTATGATCCTCTTGCCCCTGACCATTTCGACCACCGATGTTGACATCGCCACCAGAAGCGGCATTATTAGCCGCTGTGTTATTGTGCAAATAGTAAACGATGTTGGCATCTGGTGTGTGGGCTGGACGATCTGCCCCAACTTGCTCAAAGGTCACATTGGCATAACGGCTAAAGAGGTCAAAAATCCGACGCGCCGCATCTCGGTTGGCCTGATTGATGGCATCATGGCGATAGGTCGGCGCTGCAAAGCCGTAGGTGATTACTGGTGTTTCTGTGTACTTAAAGGTCTTGATTGGCAAGTAACCACGAACGCTTGGGGTCATCCGACTGAGAGCCGCTAGGAAATACGGCTTATCGGTATTTGAGTGCTCAAAGGTAGCGATCAAATCAGCTGACACCTGCTCCTGAGATAGGGCAATCAAATCAGAAACCTGAATGGCTCGCCCTTGATAATCCTTGGTCTCCAAGGCAATCGACAGAAGGCCACTGCTATTGTTTTTAAGCAGAGCTGACGGCAGGGTGATTGTGAAGCTCTTATCCTCAGCCACACGTGCTGTGACCGTCTCTTCCCCTAGACCTAGGGTCACCAGATCACCAGACTTGGCTGCTCCAGACACTTGCCCCTTGATTTGGGTTAATTTTTCAGGAAGCGTCATAGCAACCTTGCCATCTTTAAAGATATGGTCATCTGTAAACTGCACCTGTTGACTGGTTAGTTGTGGCAAGGCTTGCCCGACAACATCATCCGCTAATCGGAGGTTATTTCGCCCATAGCGTGCTTCGATATGATAAATCGGGTCGCCCTTTTGCCCAAAGCTAATCTGTTCCCCCTTAGCTGCCAAGAGATCCGACAAGGGGAGGTTAAAGGTAAAGTTTTGCTGCCTATCCACCCCAGCATAGTAGGTCTTATCCTTAATGGTCAAACTGATTTCATGCAGTTGCTCTCGGTTGCCATGCTTAGCTGCTAAGCCATCTAGCGTCACATGACCGCTCACACGGACAGTGTCCCCCTGTTCCATGTCTCCCAACTGGGTCACCAAGACCTGTGCCGTCGCCCAATCCACAACCGTATAAGCTCGACTAATGGTCTTGTCACCGAGGCGCGCGGTCACAGCATAGGTTGGGTTGGTCACTAGGTCTGCCGTTGTCACTTGAGCAGTGAAACGGTCACCAGAGATTGCGGCTTTAACCTGCTGATCACCAATCATCAGTAGGACTGGCTGACCGTTGCCACCAGTCACCTGACCAGTGATGGTCGTTGTTGGCTTGGTCGCCTCGGTCACATTGATGTGGTCGTCTGCGGTGATGCTATCAAGGCTCAAGGTCACCTCCGTCGCAACCGCGGCTACCTGATAGGTCAAGCTAGCTTGAGCCTGACTGTCGTTGCCATGCGCGTCTCGACTCGTCACACGAGCAGTCAACTGACGACTGGCGTTGGTCACCAAAGCTTGACGGTCGAGGGTTAGACTAAAGTGTCCATCAGACTCTAGGCGTTCCTCCTGCTCCTGTCCAGCTAGGCTCACAACCACCTTATCCCCAGCTTGATGCCCGCTGATTTGTCCTTTGAGGACAATGGCAGAGCTGGAAGTTGGATCAATAATCGCTAGCGGCTCAAGCTGAATAGTGAGACTTGGTGCAACCGTATCCACGAGGATAGTGCCTGTCTGACTAGTTTGAGCGGTGTTACCTGCCAGATCCGTGACTTGGGCTTGAACTGTATAGAGATGATTGCCCTGAGTTTGTTTAAGAGGACCTGCTGGCAAAGTCACTGTCCATCGGTTGCCAACCAGCTCTGCTGGATGAGTTTGACCGTCTAAGCTCACACTGACGGTGCGGGCCCTAACCGCTTCATCCTGAGTCAGTTGACCAGCCAAAACCAGCGTCTCTGCTCGGCTATTGACCACCGTGGGTCGGTCTAGCGTCAAAACAGGTGTCGGCAGGGTGACATCGTAGGTATAAATCTGCTCCTGGTTGGAAACCGTGGTGCGGTTGCCAGCTGGATCTGTTGCTGTCAAGGTCAGACGGACGCGATCATCGCTCTCAAAGGCGGTCTTTGGCAGGGTCAGACTGTAACTTCTACCGCTAATGGTGACATGGTGCGTGGTATCGCCCAGTTTGGCAGTTAGGATGGCTGTCTCGTCATCAGCTAAGTTGATAATCTCGCCGCTGATGGTGACCGTGTCTGGGGTCGCCAGATTGATAATATTGCCCGCTGTCAATTGGTTATAGGTCAGGCTCGGCTCTGGTGGGGTCATATCAACACGATAAACACGTTCGCTCCTTCCTGTTGCCGTGTTGCCGTAGGCATCACTGGTGGTCACCTGAGCTTTGACCACCGTTCCTTCTGTTAGCTGATTCCCTGAAAGGGTAATTTGGAACTGACCGTTTTCGATACGGGCTTTGGCAGTCACCCATTGAACGCCCTGGCAAATTGGACAACCACAGGCAATGTCAACTTCCTCACCATCCTTAGCTCCTGTCACAAGACCGCTGATGACGATGCTATTGCGACTTTCTTCTAGGTTAATCACATCATCTGTCGCAATCGGATTGATGGTTAGGCTTGGTTGAGCTAGCTCTGTTTTTACCGCATAAAGCTGTTGCGCTCCAGCCACCATTTCCCCGGCACGCAAGACTTGAGCTGATAGGCTTTGGTGACTAACGAGAGCCTGCCCATCAATTTGAGCGGAAAAGCGATCGGCAGTCAAGTCCGCCAGTACACCCACCGTGCCAACCTGAATCATCAGCTGGTCACCCTCTTGCAGGTCACTGACTTGACCTGTAATGGTTAGAAGACTGCGGCTTTCATGAGCATTGATCACGTTATCTCCAGCAATGGCATCAAAAGTGACCACAGGTCTTGGTAAAGCTGGTAAAACATCAACGAGAACAGCTACTTCATCTTGGGAATGGTCTGTATAAGTCACCACGACACGCCCAACTAGAGCAGCCCCGACTTTATCCGTTCTCGGTTCATGACCTTCCTTCCAAGCAATAGAGGCGACATGATTTAGATTGACGTGTTGAATGCTTGCCGCAGCTACTACAGAATCACCAAGACGAACAATCTGTCTGATAGGTTGTGGTTCTTGGCGATCTGCTAGGGTCAGAACCTTACTACCACGTTCAATGATCGCATCTTGGACCTGACGAATCGTTTCCTGATGGGTTTCTGGTTGCCCAATTTTCTGACCACGATAGGTCTGGTAGATATGGGTTAAGCGAATGAGCCCTTCCACCCCAGCTTGTAGAGTCTCTTCATAATCAACAGGCTTAGTCGGATTATCCTGATAAATGATCCGAAACTCTACCTGTTGGTCTTCGGTTTCCGTCACCCGGCCAGCTTCTGGCTTGGTCCCAACCTTTTCTACTTGTGACACAGGTTGGGTGATAACCTCAGCTACCTCAGACAAGACCGTTCCTGTCCGCAGTCCTCGCTCGGTCTGGTAGGTTGTCACGATAGATTTAAGACCAGGTTGACCTGGGCGAATTAGAACCGTCTCGCCTGACCAAAGGTCGGGGTCCTCTTGCCGTTCGATAGTGAAATCAATTGGTTCTGAACGGTGCTCAACCTCCTTAGCATGGATTGACTTGGTTCCAACTCGTATAATTTCATCTTTTGGCTCTTCTAAAATTCGTTCAATGATTTCTGGATTCGGTTGACGATGACCATCAATTGTTTGATAAAGCGTCACCACCTCTTTACGACCAACTTGCCCTTTTTGAAGAACGTTATGTTCTCCCAACCATAAGTGATTATCCTCTTCTGCATGTGTTTGATACGGAATCACTTCCTCTTGTCGTTCAGTTTCTAGTGCTTTAACTGGCTGAGCAGGAGTGTCTGGCTTCGTTCCACGGCGAATGCGCTCTGGAACTGGAGAGGTCGTTTCCTGACTAGAAACTAGTTCACCATTTAGATAAGTATACGTTAAAACTCCTGTGACCCCTGTCTGAACAATGACTTCTTCTCCGAGCGGTAAACTAGCATCAGGGATAATTTCAGTCTTGTAAGGGATAACTTCCGTACGACTTGTCTCAACTGGCTGAGCAAGAGTGTCTGGCTTCGTTCCACGACGAATACGTTCTGGAACTGGAGAGGTCGTTTCCTGACTAGAAACTAGTTCACCATTTAGATAAGTATACGTTAAAACTCCTGTGACCCCTGTCTGAACAATGACTTCTTCTCCGAGCGGTAAACTAGCATCAGGGATAATTTCAGTCTTGTAAGGGATAACTTCCGTACGGCTTGTCTCAACCGGCTGAGCAGGAGTGTCTGGCTTCGTTCCACGACGAATACGTTCTGGAACTGGAGAGGTCGTTTCCTGACTAGAAACTAGTTCACCATTTAGATAAGTATACGTTAAAACTCCTGTGACCCCTGTCTGAACAATGACTTCTTCTCCGAGCGGTAAACTAGCATCAGGGATAATTTCAGTCTTGTAAGGGATAACTTCCGTACGGCTTGTCTCAACCGGCTGAGCAGGAGTGTCTGGCTTCGTTCCACGACGAATACGTTCTGGAACTGGAGAGGTCGTTTCCTGACTAGAAACTAGTTCACCATTTAGATAAGTATACGTTAAAACTCCTGTGACCCCTGTCTGAACAATGACTTCTTCTCCGAGCGGTAAACTAGCATCAGGGATAATTTCAGTCTTGTAAGGGATAACTTCCGTACGGCTTGTCTCAACCGGCTGAGCAGGAGTGTCTGGCTTCGTTCCACGACGAATACGTTCTGGAACTGGAGAGGTCGTTTCCTGACTAGAAACTAGTTCACCATTTAGATAAGTATACGTTAAAACTCCTGTGACCCCTGTCTGAACAATGACTTCTTCTCCGAGCGGTAAACTAGCATCAGGGATAATTTCAGTCTTGTAAGGGATAACTTCCGTACGGCTTGTCTCAATAGGCTGGGAAGGTTTTTGAGTAGTTTGATTAGAGTGAGCGATTTGAGAAGGTAGCGAGATTTGGTCAGCAAGTTGTTTGTGATGATCAACAACTTCTTTACTCCTCTCAGCATCAGTTGGTTTATTTTGGGCTGTTGTTGACTCCTGCTCTGCTATTGGCTGCACCGAAGAAGCCTCAACAGGAACCCCCTCGTGCCGCTGATAAGCGTAAAGAGTTCGATTACTGAAGTGTCGAGGGTTCGGCAAAAAATCCCCCTTAGTAACCTGATAGCTGGTGGTGAGAAATGTCTTCAAAGCTACATCAAGAGCTGACATGGTCTCGGCATTAATACTGGCTGCGCCAAGGCTAGTGATGAGGACAAACTTAACAAGAGATTTTTTATCTCGACGCACCATAGAAACCAGCGCTGCTAGAACCCCTGTTGCTCCAAGCAAAGTAAGAAGTTCACTTGGCATTTCAGCCGTGTGAGGCAACATTTTAAGTGGCTGATGTTGCCGATAAACAAGAATATAGCGAGCATCAGCCGAGGCAATCTCGTCTGTCAGTTTCTTATCAGGATTCAGTAACGCTTGTTCCTGCGGCGTTAAGTCCTCATAATTGACATAATGGTAGTCAATGGTTACAGATTGTCCAACTGAGACTTCCTGAGACTGAGCTTGAGCAGGTTGACTAACCATTGCAAAACCGAGTATAGCAGCTCCAACAGTGGCAGAAACAACACCAACAGACAACTTTCTAATGGAAAAACGTTGCAGGCGTTCCCAGTTGGAAAAGAGGCGTTTCATGTCTTTCTCCTTATTTTAATATCATCACTTTTACTTTTATAAGATAACCCCACCCAAAATGGGTAGGATTAGTCTATTATTTAGCGATTGGGTAAACAGAAACCTGTTTCTTATCGCTACCTTTACGCTCGAAACGTACAACGCCTTCGATTTTGGCGTAAAGGGTATCGTCACCACCGCGACCAACGTTTTGACCTGGGTGGATGTGAGTACCGCGTTGGCGGTAAAGGATTGAGCCGCCAGTTACAGTTTCACCGTCTGCTGCCTTAGCACCAAGACGCTTAGCTTGTGAGTCACGTCCGTTTGACGTTGAACCCCCACCTTTTTTACTCGCCATGAGGAACAAGTTTTCAAGATTTTTCAACATAATAGTGTCCTTTCTTTTGTGTGTTCTAGGTTGTCAGATTAAGCGTTGATAGCTTTAATAACAACTTTAGTGTACGGTTGACGGTGACCTTGTTTACGGTGGCTACCTTTTTTAGGCTTGTATTTGAAAGTAACAACTTTCTTTTGTTTGCCTTGTTTTTCAACTGTACCAACAACAGTCGCTCCTGAAACAAGTGGTGTACCAACAATTGTTTTCTCACCACCAACAAGAACAACCCCGTCGAAAGTAACGTCTTGACCAGCTTCAACATCAAGTTTTTCAACATAGATGACTTGGTCAACTTCAACCTTAACTTGTTTACCACCAGTTTTGATGATTGCGTATGTGCTCATGATGCACCTCCTATAAAGATATTGATAGGGAAATTCCCTTGTGAAGACTCGCCTTGTAACGTGGGTACGAAACCTCTTAAAACGCTAGTCGTGCGGTTGCACAGGACGTGCACGTAGTCAACATTACGATTCTACCATAGCCGAGCGATTTATTCAAGGATTTTACTTTATTTTTTCAACTATTTACTCTGATCGGCAATCATTGCCTATGCCATCATGTTATCCTTATCTTTAGAAGCCCCAGACTAGTGCGGTTGAGCTCCTTTGCTAGTTTCTGATAATCAATGCCATCTGTCGTAGCGACAATTTCGTAGACTTCATTCAGTTCATGGAACTGGCGATATTGCCTGCGAAAGCCATTCTTCTCGTAAAAAGCTAGACGTCTAAGACGTTGGTCATAATTACTCGCTGTCTCCTCCATCGGCTCGATACATAAGACTAGGGGTAGTCCTTTTGCCTGCTCGGCTATTGTTCGCAACATAGCTGAGCCGTAACCTTTGGAGCGAACCTCGTCATTAACTGCCAGCAGAAAAACAAATATCCCTTGAGTTGTCCTCACGGTATAGGCAAAGCCTGCAAAGATGTTCTTGTCGTAATAGGCAAGGAAATCAACTTGAGACTGAAGAGCAAACAAGCTAGCGAGTAGATAAGGCGGGCGCTCTTCTGGCGGAAAAGATGCATGATAGAGGGTCTCTACCGTTTGATAATAGGGAGAAAATGGATAAATCGGGTAAGAAGTTAAGGTCACCATGTCACATTCACCAAACCGTTAATTTCTTGATAAGCTGTGTCTACACGCGCCTTCATCGCATCGTCCAGCAGATCACGGTAACGCCCTCCCTCAATAAAATCCTGCAAGACAATGACACGATAATCAACATATTCATATCCCTCACTGCCATAAGCACCAAGACCAGTTGCCCAAACCATGGTTGGGTGGGCTGTAACTGTTTTAATAAGTGTCCGCTCACCTGTTTTCTCAAAAGTGACATCCATCAGGACACCACGCTCTGTCCAGATGTTGCCGAGAGTTTCCAGTCGTTGGTCAGAGAGGAAATTTCCCATAGAGTAGATGATGAACTTCTTCTCTCCGTCTTTTTCTAGTGTTTCTGAAGGCTGCGGCACATGGGGATGGCCACCAAATATGACATCAGCCCCCCAGTCAATCATCTTATGATAAAGAGCAACTTGCTCTTCGCTAGGCTCAAGCGCCTCCTCAACCCCCATCTGTGGCATGATGATGGTGACATCTGCTTCTTGCTCCGCTCTCTCTATCTCAGCTTGCATGTTGGTTTCATCTAGGTCAGATAGGTGGCGAGTATACTCTTCTTCAGACAGATTGCCTTCCATGCCATTAAAGCCATAGGCATAGCCTAAAATAGCAATCTTAATGCCGTTGACCTCTTTAATCACCAAACCATCTGTCGAACGGTCATTTGGGTAAAGTCCGACAGGAGTCACCCCCAAATCCGAAAAAATCCGATGGGTACTCAAAGCTCCTGATAAACCTGTGTCTAAGATATGGTTATGCGCAAGGTCCACAACATCATAACCAGCACTTTGTATCGCCTGAGCAGCTTCTATGGGCGCATTAAACAGAGGATAACCATTTGGCGGTAATTCAGGATTGATTGTCCCTTCAAAATCACCGATGGCCAGATCTGCACCAGAAATCCATTCCTTGATATACTCATAATGATGTTCTAATTGAGAACTCCCGTATTGGTAGAGGGCGCTGGTATACAGGCTGTCATGATAGAGCAGGTCTCCATTTGCGACAACACGCGCCGTATGAGTTTCTAGATCTGGTGTGCTTGGTTGAATAGTCTCAGCATCTGGTTGCAAATACCTGCCTAGCTGCATGAAACAAACCAGCAACAAAGCTGTCAAAGAGCCACTTAGCATCAACTGATCTTTTTGTTTAGCCAACATATCTTCTCCTTTTCAGTTTATTATACCACAATTGGAAGAAACAAGTTGTCAAATCAAGTTTGTCCCTAACATCGAAAAAGAGAGCCAAGTAGGATCTCATCAGTATCCTGTGATCAACGCTCAGCTATTGCCAACAAAACTACAACGCACCAAAACACGGGCTAAGCCGGAAGGCGTACAGGTAAACAAGCTCAAATCCCAATCCTTGTCACTAGAGGTGTCTTTATAGACCTGATCGACCTCAGTTGGTTCAATCGTTTGGCGATTGGTCACACGGTAGTGGTAAATCCGACCAGTAACAGATTTGAGAATAATCTCTTCACCCATGTCGAGGTCTTTTAATGGTTCAAAATGACTAGCGTAATTATGGGCACAAACAACCAAATCATTCGTGTAGTAAGAACCATTGTAGCGAACCGGAGTCTGGGCTAATTGGTCATAATTGTAATCTGCTGCGATGGGGAGAGTTATCCCTAAGCGTGGGATATGGAGTGTACCGATAAAATCAACACCGTCAATCGTTTCAACCGGCATCTCCCCATTTTCTGAGCCGAATGGTTTTTGGCTTTCTTTTTTTCTAGTTCTTGAGCAACAACATTTGAAGCTGTCGCTGCCTGATTAGCTTCTTAGAAATTAAACAAAACAAAGACACATCCAGATACCATTAAAAGAATCCCTAAAATTCTCAATGCAAAGCGTCTTACTGGTGTCACTAGCTCTGCCCCCTCTTCATGAAAGAAAGACCTATCAATACTACACCAAAGATATTTAGGAGGTAAACTGGCCACTGAAAAGGCACCCCTTTTCTGTACAATTTTTATAAAGTGTTTTTGTTAAGCGATAACTCGCTTAACCATAGGTGTTTGGTAATCGAGACTACCGTGAATGCGATGATGGTTCCACCAGTGGACA
>NZ_JBGTZC010000043.1:0-15378 GCF_041807725.1 Streptococcus sp. E17BB | reverse complement strand
CATCATCAAGGTTATTAAGCGCAACGCCTTTGGTTTCAGAAACTTTGAAAAGACAAAACTCGCATTTTCATTGCCATAAACATAAAACGAGAGAAGACAAGAACTGTCCTCTCTCGGTGTTAAATGGGTCAACCCACTACAGTTGACAATGAGCCTTTTTTACTCGTCTCAACTGAGGCAAGTTAAACAGACGATATTAGTCCATCATGAGTGCTATTACGATTTTATCGTTAGCCTTATCAATAGACGCAAAAAAACAGCCCTGCGAAATCGCAGGGCTGGGATACTTAAAACCAGTAGTAAAGGTTATTCATCTTCGTCTTCATCGTTATTGAAGAGATCGTTGAGACGTTGAATGTTGCTTGTTCCAAATTCAATCAAATCAACATCTTGGTCGAGAAGGACACCGTTCAAGAAACCGATAACCATCGGCATGTTCATGCCAACATAGATGTCTAAATCAGCACCTTCTAACAGGGCTCTTGACACAACGTTTGCTGGTGTACCACCGAGTAAATCAGCGAACACAACCACATTTTCTAAACCTGCAATGGTCTCATCAAACTTAGCACGAAAATCTTCTGGGCCTTCTTCTGGCAGAAGAGCAACCGTATGGATACAGTCTTGAGGTCCCATAATCATCTCTGTGGATTTTTTCAATTCCTCACAGAAACGACCATGGCTGACTAAGATTAAATTTTTTGCCATAGCTTACCATCCTAAAACATTTGTCCAGTAATAACCGAAGCCAGATAGGGAAAGTGCTAAAATAATGATAATACCGATAGCTTTTGTAGAGTTCATGCCACGACGACCCAAGAGCCAGAAGATGAATCCTGTGAAGATAGCTGGTACCAAGCGTGGGAAGATTGAGTTCAAGATATCTTGAAGGTCAATCACTTTCTCACCGATAGTTGGCGCCCATGATACTTCAAAGTTAATCATGGTTGCAACCAAAGCACCCATCATGAAGACACCGAGCACAGAAGCCGCATCAACGATAGCAGTAAGGGTATCGCGCATAGTGGTGATGAGTTTAACACCTTCTTTGTAGGCAAACTCTAATTGTTTCCAACGGAAGACGTTGATAGCCATAGCTACAGCCACCCAGAGGAAGATACCGACTGGGCTACCGTCGTCTTTTGCCATTGTGGCAGCGATTGTACCCATGATAGCTGGCACCAAGGAACCAAAGATGGTATCTCCAAGAGGAGCAAATGGTCCCATCAAACCAGTCTTGATACCGTTAACCGCATCTTTAGAAGCGACACCTTCTTTTTCTTCCAAGGCAAGGTCGAAACCAGTGATGATGGTGTGGAAGAAGTTAGATGTATTGAAGAATTGCATGTGCAATTTCATCATTTCTTTGAGTTCAGGTGTACCATCTCCGTACATTTTGCGCAACTGTGGCAAAATCATGTAGAGGTAACTTGAAGACTGCATACGCTCGTAGTTCCAACCTAATTGGAAAGTAAACAAGCTACGTTTGTTGATTTGATTAAAATCCTCTTTTGTAAGTTTGTAATTAGAATTCGTCATCTTCGATTTCCCCGCTTTCTACGTTAGATACTGGTGCAGCCACCACTGTACGACGAGCGTTTTGGTAGTGAAGCACAGCCAAGAGAATACCAATGATAGAAATACCAATCATTGACAAGCCTTTGAAGTTGTTAGTGAAAGCAATAGCAGCATCTGCTGCAAGACCTTCGTTAGCAACACCAACCAAGCTAGATACAGCACCACCCAAAGTAGAGATGTTACCGTAGAGAACAGTCAGCATAGCTGTCAAACCAAAACCTGCTGCTAAGTAGTGCAAGTTACGTTTAACTGGCAAGTAGTGGAGCAAGATAGCGAAACCAAGACCAGGAAGCATACGACCTGCAAGAACCAAACCGTTTGCAATCCACTTGTACTGGTCAATACCATCTACTAAAGCTTTTACAAAGTCACCACCAAGTGCAAGAGCAAGGAGAACAGGAAGGGCACGTGAGAGACCCCATGGAAGAGCGCCGAGGAGGTAGTTCAACTCAATACCTTTGTAGTCAAAGCGCTCAATCGCAGCGTCAATGCGGTGTGCAAAGAATGTTGTTGAGAAACGACCTGCAATATCAGTGTAAACCAAGAGAGCCGCTACTGGAACCGCGATAGACGTAATCGCAATTTCAGGTTTGATTCCTTGAGATACAGAGAAAGCTGTCGCCAAAACCGCACCAGATGTTGCGTCGATACGAGACGCACCACCGAAAGTACCAACACCGAGTACCACGAGCTGGAGACTACCACCAATAAAGAGACCAGTTTTAACATCTCCCATAATCAAGCCTGATACGAAACCAGCGAAAACTGGTGAACCAGCTGATGAAACAATCGTCAACTCATCACAGATTTGATAGAATGAGTACAACGTGAGTAAAAGTATTTGCCACCATTGAATCATGATGTCATCCTCCTAAAAATTTATTAATATTTTTTGAACAATTTTAGTTTATCTTACCTTGTCAAGCAATGGCAAGAAATCTTTAGCAGCATCGTTTGGTACCATCTGAGCAATAAGTTTAACACCTTTTTCGTTGAGAGCATCAAAGTCCGCAATGTCTTTGTCAACAACGTTAATGGTACGTGTTACAGCTCTTGTTTCAGGGCTCTGTGACATATTACCAACGTTGAGTTCTGGGATGGTCACTCCATGCTCAACCAGTTTCAAGAAACGGTCTGGGCGGCGTGCAACGATGAAAAGACGTTGTGAGTCATACTTACCAGCCAGAATGTTTTCAGCTGCTTTAGCTACTGGCAGGATAGACAGTTTAACACCTGGAGGGCAAGCCAATTTCAAGCCTTGCTTCTCGATGTCATTTTGTGCCACTTCGTCGTCGATAACCATGATACGGCTAGCTTGCAACTTAGCTGTCCACAAATTAGCTACTTGACCGTGGATGAGACGGCCGTCGATACGTGTTCCGATGATTGCCATAGAAACATGTTCCTCGCTTTTCTATAAATTTTTTATTATTGGTCTATCTGAGAAGGTCATATGCTCTCGATAACGGCCTTCGGTCTCAAAGACAACGATGTCATTGCGTCCTTGTTTTAAGTATCCCTTAGGTAGATAGAGAGAGTATACTGGTCCTTTTTCCCAGAAACGACCGATGTTAACATTGTTGATGAAGACAACACCTTTACCAAAACCTGTCATATCAAGGTAAGTATCGGCTAGATCATCTAACTCTACCTGATAGTGGTAGAAGCTAGGCAATCCCTCCAACCAAGACCCTGTCAAATCCAGTTGGTCAACGTTGTCTAGTGACAACGGGTACTGCGTCCAGTTGCCGATGTAGTGGAGATCCACCATCGCCCCACGACCGATTCCTTTGCGCTGAGTTGGCGCTGTTAGCTTATGACCGTAGTTAACCCGACCCATGTTTTCCACCAGAATTTTGATGTTGTTCTCAGATTTCTCCTGTGGTAGGGGAATATCCTCACCAATCTCATCTTGATATTGGGTGGTCACATGCTGGTTATTAGCATAAACTTGGATGCGATCTCTGGCATCGATGACACGGAAACGTTCATCCTCTAACTTGTCACGCTCAATGCTCGTCTCATAAAGAATATAACCGACATTTTGCCCCAGAGCTTCCATGTTTTTCGGATAAAAGCTCTGAACACTCGGTAATTGTTCCAAAATGGAGAAGAGACTCGCTTTATGAACCAAACTGGCACTCGGATGAACTTTAGCTGTTTTCACCAAAGGTTCTGCAAACGTGAGACTCGGATAAGTGGCTTTCAACCGTTTTTGCAGTTCGTAGAACTTACGCGTTGGATTGCCCGCCTCATCAAGAATCGCGTCGTAGTCATAAGACGTTACCTGTGGCAAATCTTTTTGACCTCTGGCTGAGCAACCATTCATGAAACCAAAGTTTGTCCCACCGTGGAACATGTAGAGGTTGACACTGCCAAGCTCTAAGGCTTCCATCACACTGTCAGCCAGTTCCTCTGGATCGCGCCGAATCACTTCTTCGCCCCAGCGGTTGAACCAACCGTCCCAGAATTCCATGCACACCAGTGGCCATTTCTTACCATGTTCATCAAAGAAATCCTGAACGTCTTTGAAGCGTTCACGTGCCCTTGAGCCGAAGTTAGCGGTAACTAGCACGTCATCTTCGATTAAGCTCCCAGCTCGCAAGGTTGCTCGCCAGTTACCATCTGATGTAAATAGCGGAGCTGTTATGCCATGTTTTGTCATGAGCTGTTTCATCTCACGAAGATAAACCTTGTCCTCACCATAAGAACCGTACTCGTTTTCGATTTGAAACATTAGAATGTTCCCACCTTGATCGAGTTGACGTTTGGCTAACTTTGGCAAAAGCCAAGCATAGTAGTCGTCAACGAGTTTGAGAAACTTCTCATCTCGTGACCGAACCCTAACATCCTCCTCTAATAGCCAAGCTGGTAACCCACCAAATTCCCACTCCGCACAGATGAAGGGAGACGGGCGGACAATGGCATAGAGTCCAAGCTCTGCTGCTATATCCAAGAACCGTTCGACATCCAAGATACCTTCTGAGGTAAACCGGCCTTTTGATGGTTCATGCATGTTCCAAGGAACATAAGTCTCAACAGTGTTGAAGCCTAAAGCCTTGAGGTTATAAAGAGAATGATACCAATCATCTGGATGAACCCTAAAGTAGTGAATCGCCCCAGACAATATTTTGAAGGGCTGGTCGTTCAAATAGAAGTCATCTGAGATAGTGAACCTCATATTTGAAACCCCTTTCTTTTTCTATGCTAATATTATATCACGTCTAACTGGTTATGACAAGTGTTTTTGAAAACTTTTTTTTATTTTTTTTTAAAAGTTTTTAGCCTTTTTTTTAGTCTTTTTTTAGTTTATTTAGTATAATGTTGTTGTGAAGTAATTTTTACCATCATTAATATGTAGAAAGAGAGTATTTTTATGAGACTTCCTAAATATCAACTCATCAAAAATGATTTAAAGAAACAAATCACATCTGGAAAATTTGAGAATGGCGACCGTTTTTACACCGAAGCTGAGCTAATCAAAATCTACGACGTGAGTTCTATCACTGTTATCCGTGCCTTGAACGACTTGGTTAAAGACGGCTATCTCGTGCGTCATCAGGGTAAAGGCACCTTCGTCTCACGCTCCCGCAAAGGTAAGGCTGTAGCATTTTCAGACATTGAACTTTTCCCAATCGCTGACGATAACGTTACTGTTTTGTCAATGACTAAAGGAAATGATCCTGAAATTTTAGAGAAACTGAATCTTCCTAAGACCAAATCTTACTATAAGATTGTTCGTGTCAGAAAGGCTAAAACAGAGCCTTATATGTATCAAGAGTCTTATATTCCTGAGCAATACATCGCCAAACCTGATGCCAAAAAAAGCCACTATGTGTCTATCTACCAACGCTTCAAACTAGACTTTGACTTGCATTTGTCAGAGGAACCATTCATTGAAACTAATGAGATTTGTCTCTCAAGACCTGAGAAAATTACTAAAGCTTTAGCACTTGAAACTGGTGAACCGACTGTTCTGCAGATTCGGACAACCAAACGTCAAGACAGTCAGGAAGTCTTGGAATACATCGAAAGTCACAAACACTGGAAATTCTACAAATTTGAGATTTCAGCAAACAAACATTAACAAACATAGCGGGGCGGGAAGCCCCGCTTTTTTAGTTGTAATCGTGAATGATAACACCTTTTACGACACGGTTAACTGTACCAGTTGCTGATGGTGTATCTGGTGTATTGTCCACCTTAACAGATGACAAGAGTGAGATAATCTGAGCCACAAACACCATTGGTAATGCAAGATAAGCATCGTCAATCAGTTGATCAGAAATCAACTCAAAGGTGTCACCGCTAAAGTTACGCTCTCCTCGTTGGGCAACAGCTAGGGTCTTCAGAGCAATCTTATCACCATAAACCTCTTCTAACAAGTCAAGGTCATAATCACGTGTATACGGATTGTTGTTGACAAAATCAACCACCAATGTTTTCTCATTGACAAATGATTTTGGTCCGTGACGGAATCCCATAGACGAATCAAACATGGTTGACAATTTTCCTGCTGTCAGCTCAAGCACTTTGAGCTGGGCTTCGCGTGTCAGACCAGCCAACGGCCCTGACCCCAGGTAAACAATCCGCTCAATGTCCAAGTCGACAATCGCTTTGATATCTTCTTCACGGCTAGCAATATCGTCAGCCATACGGGCAATCTCTTTGACCACAGCTGTTTTAGTTGCCAAATCTTTGCTCTCATCAAAGACTAAAAGTGCTGATAGGAGCATGCAGGTAAAACTACCTGTCATAGCAAAACCAGCATCGTTTGAGCGACTTGGCATGAGAAGTAAGCAGTTGTGCTCATCTCCCTCAGCACGCTTAGCCAGCTGTCCTTCAGGCGCACAGGTGATGGTCAAGTGGAAAGCATTTGGCACGATTTGGTTAGCCAATTCAACAGCTGCCACACTCTCAGGGCTATTCCCTGAACGAGCAAAGGACACCACAAGCAGAGTTTCGTCAGCAAAAAGGTGGTGGAAAGGGACAGAGACCAAGTCTGTTGTGCCGACACTTTCAAAGATGTAACGGCTACGGTCACCGTTGGCCTTCAGATAAGGGAGAATCGTATCCCCAACATACTGAGACGTTCCAGCACCTGTGAAAATTACTTTGACACGCTTGTTTGGACTGGTTTCACGCACCTTGTCTAGGAAAGCGGTGATTTTCTCTTGGGCTGCGGTATACAGCTCAAGCGCTTCTTGCCAGAGTTCTGGTTGCTGGCGAATTTCACGCGTCGTGATTTCGGCTCCCAGAGCTTCTAGCTTGTCTTTAGATAGTTCAAACATCTAAGTTCCTCCTATTTCTTTTTATTAAAATTAAGACCAAAAAATGGTTTTTTCTGTTGACGATGGGTTATCTTGTAGCGGAACTGGTCTGCCCTGGCGACGCTAACAGTATACTCGATGAGCTTGTTTTTGGCATTGTACGATTTCCGTTGCAACTGCAAAACAGGACTGTTTTCTGGAATAGCCAACCACTTGGCATCATAATCCAGAGCCAAACTAGCAAAAAACTCTTCTTCTGCTAAACGTATCGGTTGCTTGTAATGTTCAGCAAAGACGTCGTAAAGGGGCTTTGTCTCTAGCAGTTCCTGACTGAGCTCAGGAAAATAAGCTACTGGTATATAAGAGACTTCAAGCATCATCGGCACTTGGTCGGCTAGCCTGAGCCGCTCCAAAATGTAGACCTCCTCTCCCTCTCCTAGTCCCATCTGCTCACTCAGTGCTCTCGGCGCTAGATTCTGGCTAAAGGAAATAATCGTCGTCGATGGCATCTTACCCATCTTTTTCATCTGCTCAGTAAAGCTATAGGCAGCTGATAAATCCACCACCGAGCTACTAATCTCTGAAACAAACGTTCCTTTTCCCTGTTGCTTATAAACAAGACCTCTACTCTCAAGCTCCTGCAAAGCCAGACGAACCGTGATTCGGCTCACGCCATACTGCTCTGTCAGCTCCCTCTCGGACTGTAATTTGTCATTGACAGACATCTGTTCTCGAATCGTGGTTTCCAGTTCGTCAACTAGCTGAAGATAGAGAGGCTTGTCACCTGTTGTTTCAAGCATTACATTTCCTCCCAACTTGTTATAACCACCTTTTTATTGTAACGCTTTCAGAATGGTTTGTCAAGGCTTTTTATAAAAAACAAAAAATAAAGAACAACTTTTTGTGTTTAGATGTTCTTTTTCGTTCTTTTTAATTTGAGAAATAGCAGAGCTATGATATGACTACCGATGAGGGCACTAGTAAAAGCTAGACGCCCTTGCTTCCAACTGCTTAACTCATATTGCCTGAAGGCAAATAGGCTTAGCTCGATGAAGATTGGATGAACAAAGTAAATAATCATACTCAGGTCTTTCAATGAGCGACCTGACCATGGCACTGCGGTCGGGTAATGCAGACACCAATTAAACAGACTGAGGCTAAAGATGGGGAGAGTCAGAAAGAAATTTTTATCTAGTCCTTGACGAGTAAAAATCAGACTGGCCTCGGCTAAAAAAAGCACCAAACTAATAAGGACTTTCCAACCACGATTTCCTGCAAAGATAGGGTGGTCTTCCTTATCCGCTAGAACTTGCCCAAGGTAGAGAAACAGTGGCGCAAAGAAGAGTCCATTTCTGCTGGTAAGGAAAACTTGGGCGTAAGATCGATAAATGGTCTCAAAGACCGTCCCCTCTAAGTATCCTGTATAAGTCTCGATGCTCCCAAATAAGTAAAGCAATAAGATGAGACTAAACAGCAACCAACCTGGCAAATAGCGCCGCCCTGCTTTGACCAAAAACAAGCCCTGCAAGAGAGCCGGAATGTACCACAGCTGGTAGCATACCCCCACATAAAGTAAGCCGACCAAGAGCCCGATAGGCAAAAGGTAAATAGGTAAGCCAAGTTGCTGAAAATAAAAGAAAGCGTAAGGCAGATAAACCATACTCCAAATCACATAGGCTTTGAGAAGCTTTCGGTAATAGACCGTTTCTGCTCGAGGCGAATTTATGGCTTTTTTCCTTAAAAAATAAGCCGAGCTGATAAGAAAGAAAGGAACAGCTTGACGGGCAAAGATGCTTTTAGCTATAAAATGGTAAAGAGGTTGCTCAAAGAGACTACCGCTATGCACCACCAACACCCCGATTGCAAAGAGGTACTGAAAAAAGGAAAGCAGCGGGTAGACTGCTTTAGGTTTATCCGACAATTAGCGGTCTCCTTCTACTGTTCTTCGATCACTGCTACTAAGCAGTTTTACTTCTTGTCAGCTGTTTTGGCTAGTACCTCTTGCATTTGCTGACCGAGTGCGATAAGATCTTCTGCCAATTCTTTGTAATCAAGCAGAGCATTGTAGATGCCGTCTTCTGACAGCACCCCTCGTTTGAGGTCAGATGGTAACTTTCCTGCCTCATCTAAGGCTAGGTGTTCTTTCCACTGCTGGCTGCCATAATAGCTAAAAAGCGCCTCTGCTCCTGTCAGTTGTTCAAAGCCGTTTGCCACTAAGGGCTCAATGTCCTGCAACCAGATCAGCTGTTGATTCAAGTGCTGTTCCATCTCAGCAATGCGTTCGGTGATAGGTGTCATCTCTTTTCCTTTCTGTAGCTGCCATGCCATTAGCTATCTTTTCCAACAACTGTGATAATCACGTTGTTCTTCACAACAACCTTGTAGTCGCCATTCTTCATCGGATAAGTTCCATTGCCTAGCGTCTCAATCTGGCGAAGCAAATCACTGTCTTCCACAATGGAAGTAACCAAGCTATCCAAATCAATCTTTAAAACCCGTTCCACATAGCGTAATATGGCATGCTCAGACATGATTAACTCTGACTGATGTTTCAAGGCACGAATCTTTTGATTGACACTATTTAGTTCTTGCTTAAGGGTTGATAATTCTTTTTTTGTTTCATTCTGTTGAACTTCCAGCCCCGAAATCTTTCCGACCAAACGAGCATGAAGGCTTTCGAGCTGCTTTAACTCTTCTCGTTGACGTAACCGTGACATCTGTATCAACCTTTCCTTTCGTGATGATTAGCCCTTTTAGGCAACTCAATCACATACGTGTATTCCTTATACATCGTGTCAATCGTAAAATGGGCTAAATCTGCCTCTTTTGCCACGATATAAATCCCCTCACGAAGATAATAAGGCTGAGGTTGACCATCTTGACCTGTCAGACAGATTTGCTGAGCCCTTAAGTCAATCGCAAAGCTCGGTTGGGAAAGGTCTTTTGGAACACCTACCACCAACCAATCTTGACAGACAAGCTGCCCGCCCCATTTTTGGTAGAGGTGATTGGCTGCATCACCCTCACGGGTAAAGATAGCCAATTTTTCCACCCCTTTTTCCAAGAGTTGGGTGTAAGCTTCTTGATACAGGGCTTGGGCAATGCCTCGCCCCTGATAATCAGGATGAACAGCTAGATTGGTAAAATACGCCACCTTATCCGCAGGAGCATAGAGGTATTTACGGCTATAGTCTGCATTGTAGATATCAATGTCTAACAAACCAACAATCTGCCCCTCTTCTTCTGCTACCAACTCGATTCTATCTTCAAAAACAGTTTGGTCACGATCAGGCTTAGTTGGTTCACGATTGTCAAAAAAAGAGGAAAAGAGATAGCTGAGGGCTTTGGTATAAACCCAGCCTTTCTCATCAGGGGCAACGTAAGGGCGAATAATCATGAATTTCCTTTCTGATAGAGCGGAGCCAGTCAGGCAGGCGGCTGCTTTATGAGCTGAACAACCTGATGCGTTTGCTTGCTATTACGGCAACGATAAACTTGACCAGAAAAATCAGCCAGAGCTTGTTCCAATTTTGGATAAGTGGTTTTCGAGAACTGCCAAACAAACTGTAAAAATGCCAAGTACTCTTTATCCAATCGATCCCTGAACTGCTCTGCCATGTCGGGGCGCTTCGCCCCGAACAAGACTGTTTTAAACGTCCGCACCAGCACACGGTAAAGACAGAGCCTGCGAGGATAGGCCAGCCAGAGAACCGTGTCGGCATGACGGAGGCGCTGAGGTAGGCGGTTGGCATAATTACCATCGATTATCCAAGCCTCATGCTCAGCCATAAATGTCTCGACCTGCTGACTAAAAGCCTGCCGAGCCTGGGACGAATAATCTGTCGCATGCCAAATCCTATCCAAATGCAAGAGAGGTAACCCTAGCTCGTTACTGAGTGTTCTAGCCAAGGTGGACTTTCCCGCACCTGGGCAACCGATGACGATTAGTTTCATTGATTTCTCCTTGAAGTCCCATATGATTAGACAAAACAGCTTACCAGTTTTAGTCTGAGGCTAGTCATAAACCCTCGGAACACGGTCACTAATCAGGCAGGCCAGTTCGTAGTTAATGGTCTGACAGTGGGCTGCGGCCTCAGTGAGGGTGATCTCTCGCTCACCGCTAGTTCCCAGCAGAACCACCTCAGTCCCCAGGGGGTAAGCCTTGGGTAACCGAACAGTCAGCTGATCCATCGACACCCGCCCAACGATTGGACACTCCTGCCCATCAACCAGTACATGAAAGCCCGCCAAATCTCGGATATAACCATCTGCATAACCGATAGGCACTGTGCCAATCACCTCTTCACCAGCACTGTGATAGGTTGCTCCGTAGCCAATAGCTGAGCATTTATCAACACGTTTGACCTGTACCAATCGAGAACTTAACCCAAGAGCAGGCTTGAGAGAGTAAGGCAAGGGCAGGGCAGTTCCGCTCGGATTTAGCCCGTAGATTGAGACCCCCAGACGAACCGCATCAAAAACTGTCTCTTCCTGCCAAATCGCTGCCGCTGAGTTGCTGGCATGAACAAGCTCTGGCACCCAGTCTAACTGCTTCAAATGCTCCTTAAACTCTGATAATTGTGTCCTAAGGTAGCAATCATCTTCTTCATCTGCTGTCGCAAAATGCGTGAAAATACCAGAGATAGCCACTCCAGCGACTGATAAACATGCCATCGCCTGTTTGGTCTCTGCCGCTTGTCGGAACCCCAGACGGCCCATGCCACTGTCTATTTTCAAATGTACAGTTATCTGCGACAGGTCAACGCCCTCTTCCTGCGCTGCTATTACCCAATCAAGGCTTGCCACCGTGAGGGTGATGTTGTTAGCAATAGCCAACGGCACGTGCTGAGGCGGCACAACTCCCAATACCAAAATCATCTCCTGCAAACCAGCTTGCCTCAACTCAATCGCTTCGTCAAGATTAGAGACACAAAAACCAGAAACCAAGTCGCGAATGGATTGAGCGACGGGAACAGCACCGTGACCATAGGCGTCTGCCTTAACAACTGCCAACGTTTTGACAGGTTTTGGCAGGTGGGCGATGATTTGCTGAATGTTACTGCGGATATGGTTAAGATTTACGGTCGCCCACGTTGGACGATGCAGACTAGTGACCATGCTCTCCTCCTTCTAAAATCACACTGGCTTGGGCAAACGTTCCCGAATGACTGATCGATACATGAACCTTCCCTTCAAAAGGGTGCTTGGTAAAAATGGGGCGACCTCTCTCATCCGCTAGAATTTCCAAATCTTGAAAGCCACAGCCTTTAACAATCCCTGTTCCATAAGCCTTGGTAAAGGCTTCTTTGGCTGACCAGCGCCCAGCTAGGTATTCTAAACGCCGTGCTTCTGGGAGATGCTCAAAAACGGTGAGCTCTTTTGGCCTTAGAATTTTTGAAATGATGGCGGGCTTTTTGACAATGAGCTCTGCGATTGCCCCCATATCCTGCAAATCGATGCCATGACCAACAATCATGTCTTGCCTCCTGACGAAAATACGATAAAGCAGCTTTCGCCACCCTATCATATCAGTTTAGACCACGTCCGTATGTCGAGCGTGACAGTTTTTATATTGTTTACCAGAACCACAAGGGCATTTGGCGTTACGCTCAATCCCTGACAAGTCCAGGTTTTCAGACGCTTGCACCACTGTCCCAATCGGCTGAGCTGCAATGTTTTTGGTTGCAGTTGTCCGAGCCTCTTGAGGGGCACGCTCGCGCTCCTGCTCATGGATTTGAGCCTTCATCATGGTTCTTGTCACTTCAAACTCAATACCACCAATCATGTCTTGGAACATTTGGAAACCTTCTGACTGATACTCAACAATCGGGTTGTTTTGAGCGTAACCACGCAGACCAACCGCACTGCGCAACTGGTCAAGACCGTCGATGTGGTCTGTCCATTTGTTATCCACCACCATTAAAATCAAGACCTTTTGGAACTCGATAACCGCAGCCTCATCGCGAAGCTTAGCAATTTGTGCCTTATAAACTTCAACTGCACGGTCATAGAGATAAGCTTTAATCTCTGGGAATTTTAAGCTCTCGATGTCCTTAATGCTAATCGCATCTTCTGGCAAAAGCACCGTGTGTGCAAAGTTGATGATTGACTCCAGTGCTTCGTCTCGTCCGAGGCGACTATGGGCATCAACATTACGCGCAATGGTTCGCTTAATCATACCCTTAATTTCAGGTCCAAGGTCACGATTAGCTGTGATGACATCATAACGTTGGGCATAGATGATTTCGCGTTGCTCACGCATGACATCATCGTACTGAAGAACTTGCTTACGGGTATCGTAGTTGTTACCCTCAACACGTTTTTGCGCAGCCTCAACCTGACTGGTCAAGAGTTTAGACTTAATAACTGCTTCATCTTCAGT
The DNA here is from genome assembly GCF_041807725.1 of Streptococcus sp. E17BB. NCBI lineage: Bacteria > Bacillati > Bacillota > Bacilli > Lactobacillales > Streptococcaceae > Streptococcus > Streptococcus sp. E17BB. Next base: position 2,148 of record NZ_JBGTZC010000043.1, on the reverse strand, counting down.
CAAATTCATGCGCTCAAAGACTGCCTTGATACGGTCAGAACCGAAACGACGCATGAGGTCATCTTCGAGAGAAAGGTAAAATTGGGACTCACCTGGGTCACCTTGACGACCAGAACGTCCGCGGAGCTGGTTATCAATCCGACGGCTCTCGTGGCGCTCTGTTCCGATAACACAGAGACCGCCCAGCTCACGGACACCTTCTCCCAGCTTAATGTCTGTTCCGCGTCCAGCCATGTTGGTCGCAATGGTAACGGCATGGCGTTGACCTGCGTTCATGATGATTTGAGCTTCTTTGGCATGGTTTTTAGCATTGAGCACCTCGTGTGGCACACCAGCCTGCACCAAGAGACGAGAGATGAGCTCTGAGGTTTCAACCGCTACCGTCCCAAGAAGGACAGGTTGCCCCTTTTCATAGCGCTCTTTGACATCTGCGACAACGGCTTTGAACTTAGCCACCATGCTCGGGTACAACAGGTCTGCATGGTCAATCCGAGCAATTGGACGGTTGGTCGGAATGGACACAATCCGCATGTTGTAAATCTCACGGAACTCTTCTTCCTCTGTTTTACCCGTACCCGTCATCCCTGCCAGTTTCTTGTACATCCGGAAGAAGTTCTGATAGGTAATTGAGGCAGAGGTCTTAGTCTCATCCTGAATTGGAACATGTTCCTTGGCTTCGATGGCTTGGTGAAGACCATCAGAGAACCGGCGACCTTCCATGGTCCGACCAGTAAATTGGTCAACGATGAGGATTTCTTCCTTGTCGCTCACAACGTAATCAATGTCCAAGGTCATGGTGTAGTTAGCACGAAGAGCATTATCGATAAAGTGTGTCAAGGTGACATTTTCAACGTCATAGAGATTGTCAAGTTTGAAGTAGGTTTCTGCCTTATCAATCCCAGAATCTGACATCCCGATGGTCTTAGTTGACACATCAATGATGTAGTCGTCTGGTGTCAAGTTCTTGACAAAATGGTCTGCCAACAAGTATAGCTTGCTGACATCTGAGGCTTGCGCACCAGAGATAATGAGTGGTGTTCTGGCTTCATCAATCAGGATAGAGTCTACCTCATCGACCAAGGCATAGTTAAGCGGACGTTGGACCATGGCTTCTTGGCGGACAACCATGTTGTCTCTGAGGTAGTCGAAACCAACCTCAGAGTTAGTGGTATAGGTAATGTCACAAAGGTAAGCTTCGCGTTTCTCGGCTGGAGACTTCGCCGCAAGGTTAATCCCCACAGACAAACCTAGGAAACTGTACAATTGCCCCATCTCAGTCGCATCGCGCTCTGACAAGTACTCATTGACAGTGACCACGTGTACCCCTTCGCCAGCTAGGGCATTGAGGTATACAGGCATGGTAGCTGTCAAGGTTTTCCCCTCACCCGTTCTCATCTCTGGCACATCCCCATGGTGTAGGACAATCCCACCCATGATTTGCACACGATAAGGGTAAAGACCAAGAACACGTCTAGCTCCCTCACGCACCACCGCAAACGCCTCCGGCAGAAGCTGATCTAGGGTCTCTCCCGCCTGATAACGCTGCTTAAATTCAATCGTTTTTGCCTGTAATTCCTCATCTGTCAAAGCCTCCATCTCATCAGCATAGGCTTCAACTTTTTTTGCTAGTTTTTCTAGTTTTCTCAACTCGCCTTTTTCATTTTCAACGAGCTTACGTACAATATTTGCCATGTCGATTCCTTTCGAGTATACAATCAGTTTATTTTATCATAATCACCTTATAATTTCAAGGAAACACTTAGTGTAACAGGCCAAACGCATGAACCTCTGTTTGGTGTTTTATCCTTCCTCCTCCCTTTTTTGACTAGATGAGTTTTCTCAAATATTGATCAAAAGCCAAACTAAGGTGAAANCAAACGCATGAACCTCTGTTTGGTGTTTTATCCTTCCTCCTCCCTTTTTTGACTAGATGAGTTTTCTCAAATATTGATCAAAAGCCAAACTAAGGTGAAATTTCTTACGTCTGAGGCTCATCTTTTTGCCCACATCCAATTGTTTTAAAACGGCTAGGCAGAACTTATCCATGACATTTCGGTTAAAAGCGAGTTGTTTGTTTAAGGTTTTATTGGCATCTTCTCTAAAAACGACATCTAATTGCCAATGAAGACTTTTAATAGCCCAATGCCC
>NZ_JBGTZC010000042.1:0-15506 GCF_041807725.1 Streptococcus sp. E17BB | reverse complement strand
GCGATTATATTTTTTACTACAATAACAAACGAATCAAAACAAAATTAAAAGGACTTAGTCCTGTGCAATACAGAATTAAATCCTTTCAATAATATTTCTTGTCCAACTTTTGGGGGTCAGTACACCAGGTAAGAAGAGTTTTTATAAGACTAACCACTGCTAAGAAGTCTGTGGTTAGTCATCTAGTCCTTAAATCATCACGAGTTACTCCATCAAATCAGCAAAATCAGCACCGACAAAGCTAGCTAGTTGTTGGCTGTTGAGTTTGACAGAACGCTCGATTTCGCCTGCTGACACAATCATTTCCCCCATCTCGAGTGCCACTTGATCAATGTAGATAGGGTAACGGTGCTTTTGGCGGATGCCGACGGGATTGTTAGCGCCATGGACGTAGCCTGTCGTTTGTTGAAGGTCTTTCTGGGGAATCATGGTCACTTTTTTATTGCCAGAGACCTGAGCCAGTTTTTTCTCAGACAGGTGGCTGGTGATAGGGACGATACCAATCAGTGGTCCAGTCTTATCACCCTTGAGGGCAAGAGTTTTAAAGATGTGCTCTCTAGGAAGGTCATCTAGCTTTCCTTCAAGAGCATTGAGCGTAAGTCCCTCGTGAGCAATATCAGCCTTATCCAATATCTGCTCTACTAGAGTCTTTTTCAACTTTTTAGCTCGGCTCATTTGTAGGTTTCCTCCAGCTTGGTCATCCATGCTCCTAGGGCGATACCTGCCAGAAATAGCAGAGCTGAGCTAGCTATTGTCCCAAAGCCTAAACCGGCATAGCTGATGGACTCAGCGCTGCGTGGGTTAGGCAGTACAATGAGCAGTGTGCTGGCTAAAACCAACCCCATGATAAAGTGGCAGACGCGAGAGTGATAGGTTTTGAGGGCGTAGTCCATGGCTTTTGAAAAGAGCACCATAGCAAGTGCCCCACCGATAGCGATAGGCAGGAAGACACCCAGTAGATCCAGTTTTTTGAAGCCTGTCAGCATAGGTGTGTAGAGCCCCATGATGAGCAGGAGGTTGGACGGACTGAGACCAGGGACGAGAATACCCAAGGCAATCAGGCTACCTGCCAGCACGAAGCCTAGGAAATTAGCAGGAATAGTACCGACCAAGTCGCTGAGGAAAAAGAGCAAGAGTCCTGAAACGACAAAAGTCACTACAAGCCAAAGCCAGTCGGCCAAATCACGTTGCCTGTTTTGTGTGCTTTCTGCCCAGAGAGTTGGAAATGTTCCGACGATGGTTCCTGTAAACGTCCAAAGAACGGGGACTTGGTAGTGTTCAAGCAGGTATTCTAAAGGGGCTGAGAAGAGGGCAATCCCCAAAATCCCACCGATACCAACAGGTAGGAAAAAGAGGACATTTGGAACAAAATCCTTTCGGATATTGGCCAAAAAGCCAATTAGACGCTCATAGAGTCCCAAGATGGAAGCCAAAACGCCACCAGAAACCCCTGGCAGAATAAAGCCTAGTGCGATGATGATGCCTTTAATTAGGCGACTAATCCAAGAAATCATAGATACTCCATTCTGTATTTTATAACTCTAATATTATAGCATAGTTTTATCAATTTCGGGCGAATGGTTTTGTTGCTAGATTTAAGACCGCTTTCAAATTTCTTGAAAATATGGTATACTGGAAATAACAAATGAGTGAATGGAGGCAAGTATGGAAGAACTGAAAAAACAGGCTGGCGTCAGGGCTGCCCAATATGTCACAGATGGCATGACGGTAGGTCTCGGGACAGGCTCGACTGCCTACTATTTTGTCGAGGAGCTGGGGCGTAGGGTCAAGGAAGAGGGCTTGCAGATTGTGGGGGTGACGACCTCCAGTCGCACGACGGCTCAGGCAGAAAGCCTTGGGATTCCGCTGACCTCGATAGATGAGATTGACCGTATTGATGTGACGGTCGATGGGGCGGATGAGGTTGATCCAGACTTTAATGGCATCAAGGGTGGGGGCGGTGCCCTCCTTATGGAAAAGGTTGTCGCTGTTCCGACCCAGCACTATATCTGGGTGGTCGATGAGACCAAGATCGTCAGCCAGCTAGGAGCTTTCAAGCTCCCTGTCGAGGTGGTTCCCTACGGTGCTGAGCGACTGCTGTGTCATTTTGCCCAAAAAGGTTACTCGCCAGGTTTTCGTGAGGCAGATGGTGAGCGCTATGTCACGGACATGGGAAATTTCATCATTGACCTAGACCTCAAAGTGATTGCCGATCCTGTGGCTTTGGCGCTGGAGCTGGATACAACGGTCGGTGTCGTGGAGCACGGGCTCTTTAATGGCATGGTCGATACCGTGATTGCAGCGGGCAAGGACGGTATTAGGATTTTAGAAAAATAAGGAGGGTGTTATGCCAACATTTGATCGGATTCATCTAGTGGTGCTAGATTCAGTAGGGATTGGGGCGCAACCCGATGCCAATAACTTTGTCAATGCCGGTGTGCCAGATGGCGCGTCTGATACGCTGGGGCATATTTCCAAAACAGTGGGGCTAGATGTGCCTAACATGGCAAAAATTGGTCTGGGGAATATCCCTCGTCCACAAGCTTTGAAAACAGTCCCTGCTGAGGAAAATCCAACAGGTTATGTGACAAAACTTGAGGAAGTTTCACTCGGTAAAGATACCATGACAGGTCACTGGGAAATCATGGGGCTCAATATCACTGAGCCATTTGATACCTTCTGGGACGGCTTCCCTGAGGAAATTCTGACCAAGATTGAAGAATTTTCTGGTCGCAAGGTCATTCGTGAAACCAATAAGCCATATTCTGGAACAGCTGTCATTGATGATTTTGGACCGCGTCAGATTGAAACAGGCGAGCTGATTATCTACACGTCGGCAGACCCAGTTCTTCAAATCGCAGCGCATGAAGATGTCATTCCTTTGGAAGAACTCTACAAGATTTGTGAGTACGCGCGCTCCATTACGCTGGAGCGTCCTGCGCTGCTCGGTCGGATTATCGCCCGTCCTTATGTAGGCACTCCTGGCAACTTTACCCGTACGGCTAACCGCCATGACTATGCGGTATCGCCATTTGAAGATACTGTCTTGAACAAGCTAGCAGCCGCAGGCGTGCCGACTTATTCCGTCGGGAAAATCAACGATATTTTCAATGGTTCAGGCATCACCAATGACATGGGACACAATAAGGACAATAACCACGGTGTGGATACCTTAATCAAGACCATGGGCTTGCCTGAGTTTGAGAAAGGTTTCTCTTTTACTAACTTGGTTGACTTTGATGCGGTTTACGGTCATCGTCGCAATGCCCACGGTTACCGTGATTGCTTGCACGAATTTGATGGACGTCTACCAGAAATCATTGCTGCCATGCGAGAGAATGATTTGCTGTTGATTACAGCTGACCATGGCAATGACCCGACCTACGCTGGGACAGACCATACCCGTGAGTATATCCCACTCTTGGCGTACAGTCCTGCTTTCAAAGGCAACGGTGTCATCCCACAAGGGCATTTTGCTGACATCTCAGCCACAGTTGCTGAAAACTTTGGTGTTGATACAGCCATGATTGGCGAAAGCTTCTTGGATAAATTGGTGTAGGAGGAGAAAAATTATGGCAGATATTTTCAAACAATTAAACCAAGGGTTAAATGATTTAGGAAAACAAGCAGGTCAGTTAACAGAACAGGCAACTAAATTTGTTCAAGAAAAGGCAGAACAGTCTGAAAAGCTAAGTCAAGAAACGATGATGTCAACATTAGACTGGGCCTATCAGACAACGCTCAATGGTCTAGTTGGTGAAAAGAGTTTAGAGAATTTAGTCACTGACTATCTTTCTAAATACGATACAGAAACTGCTATTGAAAAACTAATTCAAACGCAGACAACGAAAGCAGCCGTTTCTGGTTTTTTAACAGGTTTTGGAGGTATTATTACTATTCCTGTGACCCTGCCAGCGAATATTGCAAGTGTAATTTTGTTCCAAATGCGGATGGTTGCTGCTATTGCTAGTATGCGTGGTTACGATTTGAAATCTGATCAAGTGCAAACATTTGTCTATGCAACATTAGCAGGGACTTCTGTATCCGAGATTGTCAAAAAAGGCGGTATCGTTATCGGTAACAAATTTGGCGTAGCTCTTGTCAAAAAAGTTCCTGGAACAGTTTTACGTAAAATTAATAAGGCTGTCGGTTTCCGTTTGGCAACTAAGTTTGGAACAACAGGAGTTGTTAATTTAGGGAAAATGGTTCCTGTTTTAGGAGCTGTTGTTGGTAGTGCCTTTGATATGACTTCAACGCTTACTATTGCTAATCTTGCCAAAAAAACATTTGCTGATACCGGCTTAGAAATAAGTGAGGATTTCGTACTGTCTAAGGAGGATACTCAGGTTATTGATGCGCTGTATTCGGAGAAAAACGATTTAACTATCTACCACAACCAGTCTTGTAGCAAGTCCTTAGCTGTCCTTGAGTTGCTGAGAGAGGCGGGCTACGAGCCGAGGGTGATTAATTATTTAACCGAAACACCGTCGCCAGCAGAACTCGCTAGCCTGGGCTTAAATGCCAAAGACTTGCTACGAAGGACAGACCAACTCTATACAGACTTGGAGCTGTCAGATGACTTGTCTGACCAAGAGATTTTTACTCTCTTGGCAGAGCATCCGAGTCTCATCGAGCGTCCTATTGTAGTCTACAAAGGGCAAGCCCTCATCTGTCGCCCGCCTGAACGGGTTTGGGAGTTAGTACAGAAAAACTAAAGGAGAACACACATGTCATTACTAGAAAAAATTAGAGAAACGCAAGCTTTTTTAGAAGAAAAAGGCATGATTAAGCCAGAATTTGGTCTCATCTTGGGCTCTGGTCTGGGTGAGCTGGCAGACGAAATCGAAAACAGTATCGTCCTTGAGTATGCAGACATTCCCAACTGGGGGCAGTCGCATGTCGTTGGACACGCAGGCAAGCTGGTCTACGGAGACCTAGCCGGTCGCAAGGTGTTGGCTCTTCAAGGGCGCTTTCATTTTTACGAAGGCAATCCAATGGAGCTGGTGACCTTCCCTGTCCGTGTCATGAAGGCATTGGGTTGTGAAGGTGTCTTTGTGACCAATGCAGCAGGCGGTGTCGGCTTTGGTCCGGGAACCTTGATGGCGATTTCTGACCACATCAATTTTACAGGTCAAAATCCTCTGATTGGCGAAAACTTGGACGACTTTGGGCCCCGCTTCCCTGATATGTCAGATGCTTACACCAAGGCTTGGCGGGACATTGCCCACCGAGTGGCAAAAGAGCAGGGCATTAAGCTAGATGAGGGTGTCTACTGCGGCTTTACTGGCCCTAACTACGAAACACCAGCTGAAATCCGTGCAGTCAAAGTATGGGGTGGTGATGCAGTCGGCATGTCAACCGTACCAGAAGTCATCGTAGCAGCGCACTCAGGGCTGAAAGTTCTTGGTATCTCTGCTATCACGAACCACGCAGCTGGCTTCCAAGAAGAGCTCAACCACGAAGAGGTAGTAGAAGTCACCCAGCAAATTAAGGGCAATTTCAAAGGCTTGGTCAAGGCGATCTTGGAGGAGTTGTAGGATGGATAAAAAAAAAGATCTCCCTTTTTAGTGGTCTGATACAGATGCTAGTGGGTGTGTTTATATTTCTTACAAGTAATAATAAGACTTCTGGCCTCCTTTTTATGAGTTCAGGTATGATTTTTATCACTTTAGCCGCTCAAGACGGTAAGAAAAAATAAGAAAGAAAAAAGAGCATGAACCCGTTTTTGAAGTATCTTTTTGTAGGATTAGCTGGTGCGAGTTTTGTCCAAGTTCTCTTTGGGTTGTTTCAAGGGAACGTCCCTTGGCTTGCTATCTTCGTTACCTTCTTTTTCCTCAATCTAGCTTTTGAAAAAGAAAAAATTAGTCATTTGGGGACACAATATTATTAGTATATTTTTATATAAAGAAAGGAACATATTATTATGTCAATTCATATTTCAGCAAAACCAGGCGACATCGCCGATAAAATTTTACTTCCAGGAGACCCACTCCGCGCTAAATTTATTGCAGAAAACTTCCTTGAGGACGCCGTCTGCTTCAACGAAGTACGCAATATGTTTGGCTACACAGGGACTTACAAGGGGCACCGTGTCTCTGTCATGGGGACAGGGATGGGCATGCCGTCCATCTCTATTTATGCGCGTGAGCTCATTGTCGACTACGGCGTGAAAAAACTGATTCGTGTGGGAACAGCAGGATCCATCGACCCCAATGTTCATGTCCGTGAATTGGTCTTAGCTCAAGCTGCTGCAACCAATTCCAACATCATTCGCAACGATTTCCCAGAATTTGACTTCCCTCAAATCGCGGATTTTGGTCTTCTTGATAAGGCCTATCATATCGCCAAAAACATGGGGTTGACAACCCATGTGGGCTCTGTTTTGTCTTCTGATGTTTTCTACTCAAACATGCCCGAGCGCAACATGAAATTGGGTGAGCTTGGTGTTAAAGCCATCGAGATGGAAGCGGCAGCTCTTTACTATTTGGCAGCGAAGCATGGGGTAAAAGCACTTGGTATCATGACGATTTCGGACAGTCTCGTCAACCCAGATGAGGACACGACCGCTGAAGAGCGTCAAAATACGTTCACCGATATGATGGCGGTAGGATTGGAGACCTTGATTGCCGATTAAGCCCGCGTATACAGCATTTGAAGGTCTGCTTGCAACCTATGCCTATCGTCAGGCTTTGCTACTTGCAACTGACCTACCGGCAGATGCTCACTTATTATTGACGACCTTAGTGGAGCGCAGGGAGTTGAACGTTGCCTATCTTTATAGGCATTCAGGGAAAATAGCAGAGCTGTCAGAGCGGTTTAGTCTCCCTCCGTTAGCCCCTACTCAAGAAGCTGAGCAACTCATCAATTACCTTTATGACCTCGAAGCCAAGGTTAAAACAGGTCAGTTGATTGACTTTGTTCGAGCAGTCAGCCCAATCATTTACAGGCTCTATCGTCGCTTGCTTTATCAGCTTATTCCAGATTTGGATAACTATATTCATAACTCAAAAAGTGACCAGTATGACAGATGGCGTTTTGAACAGATGAGTAGCAGTCCTCATCCAGCCATTCAATCTTTTATCCAGCGTAGACGAGACAGTCGGGTCATGTCCAGTAGTTTAGTTGACTTAATTATGGAAACGAACTTGCCACAGGACACAAAACAAACGGTTCAACTCTTGCGACAATTTGAAAAAAATGTTCGAAACCCTTTGGCACATTTGATTAAACCATTTGACGAAGAAGAGTTACATCGGACAACAGGTTTTTCGTCACAAGTTTTTCTTGATCACATCATCGCTCTTGCAGAAGCTTGTGACCTAAACTATGACAGGACAGTTTTTTACTTTGACCGAGCTAATTTAGCCATCTTAAAACTCATCCAGAATCAGGATTAGAATATGATAAAAGAGAACAAAAGTCAGCAGCGTTTGCTGGCTTTTGTTCTCTTTTGGTGATTGTAAAAAAGTAGTCGGTATCAATAGTCGTATTTGGGAGTAATCTTTTCGGGCTGCACCTCGTCTAGGAGATACTGGATAAATTGTTCGCCCATTTTTGATAAATTGGCCTGTTCGTGTTTGATGTAAACAAGGTCGATCTCGTCCGTGCTGTCAAGCGGAATCGAGACGATATTGTCGCCGTTAAGATTGCTATTCAAAATACCAGTGGCAATAGTGTAGCCATCTAGACCAATCAGAAGATTGAATAAGGTGGCACGGTCGCTGACCACGATGGACTTTTTGTGCTCAAGCTGAGAGAGGATTTCTTCAGCAAAGTAAAAGGAGTTATGGATGCCTTGGTCATAACTGAGATAAGGGAAATCCACAAGGTCTTCTAAGGTCACCTTTTTTCGACCAGCCAAAGGGTGATGACGACTGACAAAGATATGAGGATGTGCTTTAAACAAGGGGATAACGGAAAGTCGATTGTCTTCAAGCAATTTACTCAACACATCTCGGTTATAGGTGCTCAGAAAAAGCACACCGATTTCACTGCGAAAATGTTTGACATCGTCGATAATATCCCAAGTCTTGGTCTCTCTCAGGAAAAGTTCGTACTGACTCATATCGGTCTGTTTGAGAAGAGAGACAAAGGCGTTGACCACAAAAGCATAGTGCTGGGCAGAGACACTAAAGAGCTTGCGGTGCTTATTTTTACCCTTGTAACGCTCTTCGAGCAAAACTGTTTGTTCGACGACTTGGCGGGCATAGGACAGAAACTCGACGCCATCCTTGGTCAGTTTGATGCCTTTGGAATTTCTGATAAAAACAGTAATCCCCAATTCCTTCTCGAGCTCTCTGACGGCATTAGACAGACTCGGCTGGGTGATAAAGAGTTGCTTAGCTGCCTCGTTCATTGATCCAGTCTCAACGATTTTGATGATATAATGTAATTGTTGGATACGCATAAGACTATTTTAGCATAATTTTTTGACAGCAGTGGCGTATTGAAGCCTGAAAAAGAAATTTCAGCAGTTTTCACTCTGTACATCTAATTTTCTGAGAACTTATGACAAGCTTTCTTTTTTCGCTGTCTATCATGAAATGGAGAATAAAATACTTGCCAATTGTTGTGTTTTATGGTACAATAATCAAGTTGCTTGAGCAACAAATACTCATTTTGGATGAATCGTGGACTTGTTGCCCCTGTGGTGAGTCTGCGAGTTGAAATCTGAAAGAGGAAAAAACATCAAAAGGAGAAATACTCATGGCAGTTATTTCAATGAAACAATTACTTGAGGCTGGTGTTCACTTTGGTCACCAAACTCGTCGCTGGAACCCTAAGATGGCTAAGTACATCTTCACAGAACGCAACGGCATCCACGTGATTGACTTGCAACAAACTGTGAAATTAGCAGACCAAGCTTACGAATTTATTCGTGACGCTGCAGCTAACGATGCGGTTATCCTCTTCGTTGGGACTAAAAAGCAAGCATCAGAAGCCGTTAAAGAAGAAGCTACTCGTGCCGGTCAATACTACATCAACCACCGTTGGTTGGGTGGAACTCTTACTAACTGGGAAACAATCCAAAAGCGTATCGCTCGCTTGAAAGATATCAACCGTATGGAAGAAGACGGAACTTTCGATGTTCTTCCTAAGAAAGAAGTTGCTTTGCTCAACAAACAACGTGCTCGTCTTGAGAAATTCTTGGGTGGTATCGCTGATATGCCTCGTATTCCTGACGTGATTTATGTGGTTGACCCACACAAAGAGCAAATCGCTGTGAAAGAAGCTAAAAAACTTGGTATCCCTGTTGTGGCTATGGTTGATACCAATGCTGATCCAGATGATATCGATGTGATTATCCCAGCTAACGATGATGCTATTCGTGCGGTTAAATTGATCACCGCTAAATTGGCTGACGCTGTTATTGAAGGTCGTCAGGGTGAAGATTCAGTTGCTGCTGTTGAAGCAGAGTTGGCAGCTGAGCCTGCTTCAACTGAATCAATCGAAGAATTGGTTGAAGTTGTTGAAGGTAACAACGCTTAATATCGTGAAATAACTTAAGGGGCGGGCCCAGCCCTCCCCTTTTCTTAAAAAATTGGAGGAAAAAATAATGGCAGAAATTACTGCAGCTTTGGTTAAAGAATTGCGTGAAAAATCAGGTGCTGGCGTTATGGACGCAAAAAAAGCACTTGTTGAAACTGATGGTGACATCGACAAAGCGATTGAATTGCTTCGTGAAAAAGGTATGGCAAAAGCGGCTAAAAAAGCTGATCGTGTTGCCGCTGAAGGGTTGACTGGAGTCTACGTTAACGGCAACGTTGCAGCTGTTGTTGAGGTTAACGCAGAAACTGACTTCGTTGCGAAAAATGCGCAATTTGTTGAGTTGGTTAACGAGACTGCAAAAGCTATCGCTGAACAAAAACCTGCTAACAATGAAGAAGCAATGGCAATCACTCTTTCAAATGGTGAAACTTTGGAAGCTGCTTACATCAATGCAACAGCAACCATCGGTGAGAAAATTTCCTTCCGTCGTTTTGTTTTGATTGAGAAAACTGATGACCAAGCTTTCGGTGCTTACCAACATAACGGTGGTCGTATTGGTGTTATCTCTGTTATCGAGGGTGGGGATGAGGCACTTGCTAAACAACTGTCTATGCACATCGCTGCGATGAAACCAACTGTTTTGTCTTACACTGAGTTGGATGAGCAGTTTATCAAAGACGAGTTGGCACAACTCAACCACAAAATCGAACAAGATAATGAAAGCCGTGCAATGGTTGACAAGCCTGCCTTGCCACTCTTGAAATATGGCTCAAAAGCTCAGTTGACAGACGAGATTATCGCTCAAGCAGAAGCTGACATCAAAGCCGAACTCGCTGCTGAAGGCAAGCCAGAAAAAATCTGGGACAAAATCATCCCAGGTAAGATGGACCGTTTCCTCTTGGACAATACCCAAGTGGACCAGGCCTACACACTTCTTGCCCAAGTCTACATCATGGATGACAGCAAGACAGTGGAAGCTTACCTTGATAGCGTGAACGCTAAAGCTATTACCTTTGCCCGCTTTGAGGTAGGTGAAGGCATCGAGAAAGCATCAAACGACTTTGAAGCAGAAGTTGCAGCAACCATGGCAGCTGCTCTTAAAAACTAAGATAAACGACGAAAGGCTGCGTTTTGCAGTCTTTTTTCTTCTATTTTTGCGAAAAAATCAAGTTTTTGCTATAATTAAAGATGTTATTACCTAGACTCATTCGTCTAGTTTGGAAGGAATGATAATGATGACTAAGCAACCATTTTATATTACGACCCCGATTTACTACCCATCAGGTAAACTTCATATCGGTAATGCGACAACGACTATCGCCTGCGATGTTTTGGCCCGTTACCATCGCTTGATGAACAAGGAAATCTACTCACTAACTGGTCTTGACGAGCATGGGCAAAAAATCCAAGCCAAGGCTGAGGAGGCGGGCATCTCACCCCAAGCCTACGTTGATGGCATGGCAGTCGGTGTCAAAAAACTCTGGGAGCTTTTGGATATCTCTTACGACGGCTTTATCCGTACGACTGATTCCTATCATGAAGAAGTGGTGGCTGCTGTTTTTGAGAAATTGCTAGCGCAGGACGATATTTATTTGGGAGAATACTCAGGCTGGTACTCTGTCTCTGATGAGGAATTTTTTACAGAGAGCCAATTGGCCGAAGTTTTCCGAGATGAGACAGGTAAGGTCATAGGAGGGATTGCCCCGTCTGGTCACGAGGTGGCCTGGGTATCTGAGGAGTCTTATTTCTTCCGCCTCAGCAAGTACCAAAAGCATTTAGAAGCCTACTTTAAAGCCAATCCAGACTTTATCAGTCCAAATTCCCGTATGAATGAGATGCTGAAAAACTTTATCGAGCCTGGATTGGAAGACTTAGCAGTATCTCGGACGACGTTCAGCTGGGGGGTGCCAGTCAAGTCTAATCCTAAGCACGTCGTCTATGTCTGGATTGATGCCTTACTCAACTATATCACTGCCTTAGGCTATGGTCAATCCGATACCAGTAAGTTTGAGACGTTTTGGTCTGGTCAAACGGTATCTAAATCTTGGACGGATGACAATGGTAAGACCTGGGACTTTACTGTTAGTCCTGAGGCTAACCACATGGTAGCTAAGGATATTCTCCGTTTTCATTCTATCTACTGGCCAATTATCCTGATGGCACTTGATTTGCCTTTGCCTAACCGCTTGATTGCCCACGGTTGGTTTGTCATGAAAGATGGCAAAATGTCCAAATCCAAGGGCAATGTGGTCTATCCAGAGCTGTTGGTAGACCGCTTTGGTCTTGACCCACTTCGTTACTACCTCATGCGGAGCCTTCCTGTTGGTTCTGACGGTACCTTTACTCCAGAGGATTACGTCGGTCGGATCAACTACGAGCTGGCCAACGACCTAGGAAACCTCCTCAACCGTACCGTTGCCATGGTCAACAAGTACTTTGGCGGCACCATTCCGACCTTTGTGGCAGGCGTGACGGCGTTTGATGCGGATTTGGAGGCAATGGCAGAGCAGTCTCTGACAGCCTACCATAAGTATATGGAAGCCGTTGACTACCCGCGTGCCTTAGAAGCTGTTTGGAATCTAATCTCTCGAACCAACAAGTACATAGACGAGACCGCACCGTGGGTGCTGGCAAAAGAAGAGGGAGACAAGGAGCAGTTGGCAGCAGTCATGAGCCACTTGGCAGCCAGCTTGCGCCTGGTGGCACACCTCATTCAGCCATTTATGATGGAGACGTCTGCTGCCATCTTGGCACAGCTGGGGCTACCAGCAGTGTCTAGTTTGGAAGACTTGGCCTTATCTGGCCTGCCAGCAGGAGCGACTGTTGTGGAAAAGGGGACACCAATCTTCCCACGCTTGGATATGGAGGAAGAAATCGCCTATATCCAGAGCCAAATGGGTGGCAGCTCTGCCATTTCCCAAGAGGAAAAAGACTGGGCTTCAGCAGCTATCGAGCTAAAAAACAGCAAGAAAGCCATCAAGTTTGAGGACTTTGACGCCGTGGAAATCCGTGTGGCCGAGGTCAAGGCGGTTCAGAAAGTCGAGGGCTCGGACAAGCTCCTTCAATTCCGTCTGGATGCAGGCGATGGTGAGGACCGTCAGATTCTCTCTGGTATCGCCAAGTTTTACCCTAACGAGCAGGAGTTGGTCGGGAAGAAACTGCAAATCGTTGCCGACCTCAAACCGCGTAAGATGATGGGACTTCTCAGTCAAGGCATGATTCTCTCGGCTGAGCATGACGGTCATCTGACCCTCTTGACCGTTGACCCAAGCGTACCGAATGGCAGTTTGGTGGGCTAGGGTATGCACCTGCTCTTACTAGGGGATAGCCTCTTTGCTCGCCATGAGGGGAAGCAGCTACCGCATATCGACTATTCGCTCTGCCAGTATCGTCCTGACGTGGTTATTGATAACTGGGCGGTGTCTGGGGATAATTCGGCAGACTTGCTCAGTTTGCTCAGGAGGACCCTTTTGCCAGCTGCCGATCGGGTCTTTGTCTTCATCGGTGCAAATGACCTGGCTCAGCACAAGCAAGTTTTTCTGGGTGAATATGCCCAGAACCTGACGGCGATTGTTGCGGAACTGAAGAAGCAATTTTCGGCGGTTCAGATTTGCCTACTCTTGCCGGCGCCTGTTGATGAGACCAAGCAGCTTTACCGCACTAATCGTCTGGTGACCTACTATGGCGATCAGGTGAGGCGAGTGGCAAGACAGGAAGGTACTGGCTTGCTGGATACGGTTGCCCTGTTTGAACAGAGTAATCTGCCTATGGCAGACCTGCTCAAGGGTAGTCTTGATGATGGTCTGCATTTCGGCAGTCAGGCCTATGACCTCCTAGCTAGAGCCATGTTAGGTTTGTGATTGAAAAGATCATCACAAAGCGCATGCTCTCTAAAAACCCTTGCTTGAGCTAGCAGAGCGAGCTCAGGGCACTCTACTATATCCACAATGGTCGGTGCCTTGGAAATAGTCAATAATAGTTCGTTTGTGATAATAAAACCAAGAGGTGGTGACTGTTGTAGCTAGTTCTGACATTGCCTCTCATTTGCCCTGTTAAACGTTAGCAAAATAAATAAAAAAGAACAAGCGGTCCGCTGTGGCTGCTTGTTTTGATAGATGGGAAAATCATGTACACCAAAACATTTTCAACCAACACTTGGCTAGCTATCAATCTGGATAGCTTATCCGATATCACTAGCCTCGAAGATCGACTGGCCATTGATGAGGAATTAGCAGCCTACATCACCGACGAGAACGAGATGGCGCGTCTGGAATATGATAAAGACCAAGGGCGTCTGATCTTGATTTACAATGTCATTCACCAAGAAAAAGAGGATAATAGCTATGACAGCAGTCCCATAACCTTTATCCTCAAGCCAAACCGCGTGACCACTTTGGTAACGAATAAAACGGCTTATTTGCTTGAGAGACTCAATCAGATGATGACCAAGTACCAACCTGAAACCGTCTACGATTTTCTCTTTTGGAGTTTGGTCGTCATTTCTAAAGACTATGTCAAAATTCTCGATCGCCTTGACAAGGAATTGACCCAAACCAATCATTTTATCCGTCAAAAGACGACCAAAGACCGGCTTTTGGCACTCTCTGATATCGAAATGAGCATGATTTACATTCGCTCCGATAGCAAGCAAAACCTCTTGGTTTTAGAGCAACTAACTGCGCACTGTCTAATCCGTCAGCTCAGCGATGAGGAACGGGAAAAGCTGGACGATGCCTTGATTGAGGCGCGACAGATTTTGGAAATGGCAGAGCTCAATACCTAGACCATGGGGCAGCTCTAGTCTACCTATAACAACGTCCTCAACAACCAGCTAAACGATACCATGAAGATTTTGACGGTCCTGTCGATTTTACTAGCGACTCCAGACATTATCACGGGCTTTTTCGGCATCAACGTGCCTCTGCCTGATTTCTTGGTCAACAGCAAACTGGGCTGGTTGATGGTTATCGGGATAATCGTTTTAGTCTTTCTAGTCGTCTATCGGATGGTGAGAAGCATCTTAAAAGAAAAAAATTAGTTTGTGTCCTGCAACAGTCAGCAAAAAAGCCTGCTATTAGCTCAATTTTGGCTAATAGTAGGCTTTTTATGTATTATGGCTTAAACATCGGTATCCTCAATGAGATAAATCGGCTGCCTGAAGTCATCAGTTTGACGCAGGTAGGCATTATAGATGGCTGCTTTTAGTTTCTGCACATGGGATGCTTGCCATTTACGCCAATCGTCATCAGTTTGGAAACCAAAACTATACAGTTTCTGATTGGCATCGTAGGCGACCGCCTTTTCCATCAGTCCTTGAATGTCCGAAAATGAGGTAATCGTGTGCTTCTCGCCCAAGTACTGAATCGTAATTGGGGCTAAACGATCAGTCTTATCGATGCGTTTTTGGAACATGGCTTTTTTGAACGCTGCCCAATCTGGATACTCCTCTTTAAAGACGGATTTGAGAACATGCTGGTCGGTAATTCGTTGGATATGACGACCATACCACTTACTATAAACTGTTGAATGGTCAGCCAATGCCATATCACCTAGTGCCCATGACGTGTAAGGGATAAAGCCTTCTTCATAGCCTTTTTCAGCCAGAAGTTCAAAGGCAATCCGTCTGAGCATGATGTCACCAGGGGCACCCTTATCGTTAGAGAGAGCAGCATAAACTGGAGAGAAGAGGTAGCTCTGATAGTAGCCGTTGCGGTCAAACTTGTCGTTTTCTGTATAGCGACGACGACTGATGATATTCTTATCTACCAAATCTTGCCAAGTCTTCAAAGCTTCAGTTTCGTCATCGGTTAGGCGACGGATAGCATTACCGGCATGAAAATCTTGACCGTACTCATCTTTTGGATAGTGGTTACTGATGACATTGAACCAGTCCTTTGAATCGGTTACACTAAACTAGACAGAATTTATAAAGTGTTCTACACTAAAGAAAACAGGAGAACTCTATGTCTAGAAAAATCCGTCGTCAATTTAGTGATGACTTTAAGCAACAAATTGTT
>NZ_JBGTZC010000041.1:0-16922 GCF_041807725.1 Streptococcus sp. E17BB | reverse complement strand
CGAGTAGGTTTGTGATAGAATTGAACTGTTCCATATGTGTCTTTCTAATGAGTTGTTTAAGCACTTTTCATTGTAGGTCATATGGAACTTTTTTTCTACACTCAAAAGGCTCTATAATCTCCATGATGGATTTACCCACTACAGAAATTATAGAGCCACAAAAACGGCATGTCATGATCAGTGACCTGCCGTTTAATCTGATTTAAATTATTTTTAACCCTATTCTTTATCAATTTGATACCCTTTAGCAGGAAAAATCGGAAACCGAGATAGGTGACCAAGACCCAAATAGCAGTAGCTAGCAAGCGTCGCCAGTCCAAGACTTCCGTCAACAAGTCTTTTGATGGGCTATAGCTCAAGAAGAGGTGGTAGAGTGGTGTTACCAGCAAGAACGCACGCTTGAGTTGACGGAGCTTTTTGGCTTTAACCGTCTCATAGTCTTGTTCATCGACCTCGTGGGTTCGTATGCCCAGTTGATTGCTCTTAAACATCATGTAGCTTGTCGCCACATAAAACCAGATAAAGTTTGTCCACATGAGCAAGTCCAAGGCGACGCTAGGGGTCTTCATCAGGTAAAAAGCCAGAGCTGTACTCAGCAGATTAATCATAAAATGCACCATAAATAGCTGATTACCGATACGGTTGACCATGGCTTCACGGTATTCGTCCAATTCCTCGATGCTGTAAAACCAGCGGATAATCTTGCTCCATAGAGTTGTTGTTGTCATGATAAGTCTCCTTTGTTGTTAAATAGCCGAGCTGTTTAGCAGCTAACCTTTTTTTCCAGAACGATCGAAGAAAAAGAACATGAGAATCGTATAAATCACAGTTGAAATCAGGCGTCTGGGTGCTATCAAGGTTTCAAACCAGCTAACCTGATCTAATAAGCTGTGAATCCTGGTTAGGACAAGGTGAAAAACCACTCCTGAAAGTAATGTTCGATAGTATTTGTTTGTCATGATAAGTCTCCTCTAACTGTTGAGATTAGTCGATGATGGTAATTTTACGGTTATTTTTAAAGGCAAGGTAAGCTAAGCGACTGACGACCACTGTTGCCCAAACTGGCAGAGCGATGCTGCTTAGGAAATCCGGTCTATAGTCATGAGTGGCATTGGCGAACAGGAACAACCAGCCCAACCCTATTGCTGTGAAGACCGTTTGGAGAAGCGTCCGCTTGAGCATGTTCAGCCTAGCCTGTTTCAACCCTTGTTTATCGGTCTCGACCTTATCCAATCCTAGTCGCCTTGCCATCTTCTTCTGAAGATGAGGTGGTAAAAAGAGCAAGATAAGGATAATCACCTCGATAGTGCCGGGCAAGTTGAAAAAATAAGCCAAGCCAATCAGGAAGACGAGACCATACATGAGCACGTACATGTTGTTACCGAATTTGTTAATCTCGCTGATGGTGTACTCGTCCAAGTCACTGGTGATGTCGTAGAAACGCCGTAGAAAGAAAATGTAGAGGTTATCTTTATTGAGGTTCATCATTTTAGTCTCCTTGAGTTGTTTTTGATGGTTTTGGGAGGATAGCTGCCGCAAAGCTAGAGGATAATAGTTTGTCAGGCCATGTTACAAAGTGAATAGTTGAGCTAACCACTAGCCCACTAACGCAAGGATAACCATTGCCAGCAAACAGTTTTATCATCCTGCTCCCCTTAAACATGTCTCGTCTCCCAAAAAAGGGTATTGAGGTCAGTTTCTAGCACCTCTGCCAGCTTGATGCAGAGGTCCAGTGAGGGATTGTACTTGTCGTTTTCAATCAGGTTGATGGTCTGCCTAGCGACACCGATGCTCTTGGCCAGCGCTAACTGCGACAGCCCAGCCTGAGTGCGAAAGTCTTTGACACGGTTCATCTGAACTCCTTTCAGTGTTTTTTGGGAAATAGCAGAGCTGATGTCTTTTATATGTGACACATTGGCGTAAAATTTTTTGAGGTCACCCTCAGTGTCTTATATAGATGACATCACTGCTTAAAAAATTTTGGGCACGTCCACTCAGGTCATATATATGTTACATACCTAGTATAACAGATAAGAAAAAATGTGTCAACTATAAATGACACATTTTTTTTAGATTTTTTTGCTGTTCGCTAGGCTAGCATGTCGGGTTAGCCCCAGACTTCAGTAAAGAACAGCGTTTAAGAACGCATGGCTGAAATCAAGCCATAGCAGTTTTGTAGCTGAGCGAGTTTTTTTGCGTGCTTGCTTTCCTTTTCTGACGAAGGGTTTGAGTGATAGGGTACTTCAGCTGCTGGAAAAACAGCCCTGGATTCTAGTGATGGAGAGCAAGGGCTGTCTGTCATGGTTTTGATAGGTTGCAGGTCTTGATTTTGAAGCGCCTATGTCAACTCGTCCAGATAGTCGAATTGCTCGAAAGCTCTGCTATTGGCGATAGCCACCAGAAGTGTCCCTTTAGCCAAGGGCTGATTGAGGGCAAGGGTCGTGTTGATGGGAGCGTTCTTTTGCTCACGGAGCCCGATGATGTTGATGTCGTAGGTGTTGCGAATATCTAGCTGAATGATAGACTTGCCGCTCCATTTATCAGGAATTTCAAACTCAACAATGGCGGTGTTCCCCTCGAAATGAAAAACGTCGTGAATTTTGTTGCGCAGCAGTGTCGAAACCAGGTTGACCCCAGCTTCGCGCTCTGGCGAGATAACCAAATCAGCACCGACGGCATAGAGGACTTCCTCGTAGCTCATGCTCTTGGCCTTAGCGACAATTTTCTTGACGCCCAGCTTTTTACAGTTGATGACGGCAAGAACGGCTGCCTCTAGGTTAGTTCCTGTAGCGATAACCACAGCGTCGCAGTGGTCGATACCAAGCCCTTGCAGGAAATGGTAGTCGGTAATGTCACCGACGGCTGCCTTGCTGACCTGCTCAGCGACCGCCTCAATATGGCGACCGTTATTGTCTGCAGCGATAACGTCTTGATCAAACTGGGTTAGCTCCCTCGCCACTGTGCGACCAAACACACCAAGTCCCAGCACACCGATAATTTTTCGTGTCATAAGATCCTTTCCTAGCCCACCAAAATGTTGGTTTCCGCATATTGGATGGGTTTTTCTTTTTTCTGAACAAGGCTGAGCAGGACAGTGATTGGTCCTACGCGGCCGATAAACATGAGTAGCATGATGATGACCCGACCACCCAAGCCCAGCTGGCTGGTGACATCCATGGTGATGCCGACCGTTGCTAGAGCGCTGGCCACTTCAAAGAGCAGGGCAAAGGGGTCAAGTGACGGCTCAACCTGCAAGAGCAGGAGATATCCGACCAAAAAGACTGTAAAGAAGAAAATCAGCACCGTCAAGGTTTGCTTGAGCAGCTTTTGTGGAATGCTTCGGTACTGAAAGAGGATTTGGCTATTGCCAGATAGCTCGGCCTTGAAGAGCAAGAAGAGAATGGCGACCACGCTCAGCTTGAGCCCGCCTGCTGTCCCACCAGGTGCACCCCCCATGAGCATTTGCAGGATATAGAGGATATTGGTCACCAAGTCAGTTTGGACATAGCTGATGGTCGAAAAGCCTGCCGTTCGCATGGTCACAGTTTGAAAAAAGCTGACTAAAAGTTGTTGTGGTGGGCTGTAATGCCCGATGGTGGCTGGATTATCCAGCTCAATCAACCAAGATAGGAGCGTTCCAGCTAGTAGGATGATACCGGTGGTGATCAGCATCAATTTGGAATGTGGTGACAACCAACGCTCCAGTCGCTTGGGCTGGCGTGGTTTGGTTAAGACGGAGCGCTTAAAGGCCTGAATCAGATCTTTCCAGACGATGAAGCCTAAGCCTCCTGATAAAATCAACCCTGCAATGACCAGATTGACCAAGGGATTGACGACGAAATCGCCCAGACTGTTGGCGCCTAGGTTATCAAAACCGGCGTTACAAAAGGCAGAGATGGCGAGGAAAATGCTGTTAAAAATGCCATCTGCCCAACCATAACGGGGAATGAAATCCACCATAAGAAGGAGGGCTCCCACCCCTTCGATAGTTAGAGTGATTTTGTAGATGGAAAAGAGATGCTCTTTCAAGCTTGTCGGCTGGTCAAAGCTGAGCGAGGACTTGAGCAATTCTTGGTCGTTGACACCGACCTTGCGCTTGAGGGTATAGTAACTGATGGCAATCAGGCTGACCAACCCCAGCCCACCAATCTGAATCAGAATCAAGCAGATAACCTGCCCTAGGCGATTGTAGACCTCAGCGACAGGAAAAACTGACAGACCGGTCACGCAAACCATGGAGACCGCGTGAAAGAGGTGGTCAAGGTAGCTGGTTGGCGGTGCACCTGCCACGTGAAAGATGGGGAGAGACAGTAAGAGACTGCCGACGAGAATAGTCGCTAAAAAACTGATACTCAGCTTCTGAGCGATGGTTAGGGGTCTTAATTCAGGCATCATAGGGGTTTCTTATTCGGCAAGCCAGCCTTTCTGGGGTATTTGTTAGGTGTTTCTTTGGTTTTGCGGACAATGGTCAGGTTGCGGGAATCACCGTTTGGCAGCTGGTAATCTCTTGTCTCGTCGACCTTGGCAAAGAGGGTCTGAAGCGCTGTTTTAGCGTCAAGTAACTCGCTGTCAGCCGCTGCTGCCTTGAGGGCAATCAGCTGACCATTGATACGAAGAAAGGGGATCGTCAGCTCTGCCAAGACTTGCAGGCGAGCGACAGCTCTGGCAGTGACGAGGTCAAACTGCCCTCTGAACGTCTTATCTTGACCAAAGTCTTCCGCTCTGCCATGATAAAAAGCGACACCAGTCAGCCCTAACTCCTCAGCTAGTAAGGTCAAAAAGCTAATCCGCTTATTGAGGGAATCGATAATGGTGACCTCAAGCTCTGGGTAGAGGATTTTCATCGGAAGGCTGGGAAAGCCAGCTCCAGCACCGATATCCAGCAATGTTAGGAGCTGGTTTTTGATGTGCCCCTGAAGAACTGGTGCAAGGCTGTCGTAGAAGTGTTTGAGATAGACCTCGTCGCGTGCGGTGATGGCAGTTAGGTTAATCTTTTCATTCCATTCAACCAAGAGCTCAAAGTAACGGTTGAATTGTGCTTTTTGCTGGTCGTTAAGGACAAAGCCAGCGGCTGCCAAGTGGTCGTAAAATTCTTGTGGTGTCATGGTTATCCTTTATCGTCTTTAGTGGTTCCATTCTACCACAAACTCCCTTTTTTTGCCAAAGTATGGTATAATGGTTCTGTAGAAAAAAGGAGGAACTCTCTATGTTTTGGATTATTATTGCTATTGTTGCCCTTATTGCCTTACTCGTGGTCGGTGTGTGTAACAGCCTGGTCAAGAGTCGGGTGCAAACACAAGAGTCTTGGAGCCAGATTGACGTTCAACTCAAGCGTCGTAATGACCTGATTCCTAACTTGATTGAGACTGTTAAAGGCTACGCCAAATACGAAGGTCAGACCTTGGAAAAAATTGCAGAGTTGAGAGCGCAGATTGCTAAGGCTAGCAGCCCAGCTGAAGCCATGCAGGCTTCTGATGCTTTGACTCGTCAAGTTGCAGGTATCCTTGCTGTTGCAGAAAACTATCCTGACCTTAAAGCCAATGCCAGCTTTGTCAAGTTGCAAGACGAATTGACCAACACCGAGAACAAGATTTCTTATTCTCGTCAGTTGTATAACACCACCGTTTCCAACTATAACGTCAAATTAGAAACCTTCCCAAGCAATATCATTGCAGGCCTGTTTGGTTTTAAGAAGGCTGACTTTTTACAAACTCCTGAAGAAGAAAAAGCTGTGCCAACAGTTAATTTTGACTTCTAATTTTTCACGGAAGAGGCTGGGAAAAGATTCCTAGTTTCTTCATTTTATTGTCGTTAATCAGAGGAGTTGTGGTGGTTTGGAGTAATTTTTATCGATTTTGTCTGTTTTAAAGTTGCCCATGCACAGATCATTAGTCCCCACTGCTGAGTGCTTTAAGGCTTTTGAGCTTTGAAGGGGGAGTGACGTAGTCTTGGAGATGTAATTCTGACGAATGAACGATTGTTGCCACACACTCTTTTTTCAAACTGGAGGAAAACCCTATGCTGTTTGAACAAATCAAGTCTAACAAGCGACGAACCATCGCTTTATTGCTCGTTTTTTTCGCTCTCTTGACAACTCTCGGAGCTGCGTTAGGTTATGTGCTGGCGGATTCACTGGCGTTCGGCGCTGTGCTTGCCCTTCTTATCGGGCTCATCTATGCTGCCATCATGATTTTTCAATCAACCAATGTGGTCATGTCCATGAATCAGGCGCGTGAAGTGACGGCAGCCGAAGCGCCAGACCTTTATCATGTGGTCGAAGACATGGCCATGGTCGCTCAAATCCCCATGCCACGTGTCTTTATTATTGATGACCCAGCCCTCAATGCCTTTGCTACAGGGTCAAGCCCCGAGAATGCAGCGGTTGCTGCGACGACAGGTCTTCTCGTAGTAATGAACCGAGAGGAACTTGAAGCGGTCATGGGGCACGAAGTCAGCCATATTCGTAACTATGACATCCGTATCTCGACCATAGCTGTCGCTCTCGCATCGGCAGTAACCCTCCTGTCTTCGCTGGGTGGTCGCATGATGTGGTATGGTGGTGGACGTTCACGCCGAAACAACCGCGATAACGACGGAGCTAGTGTCCTGATTCTGGTTTTTTCTTTGTTGGCAATCGCTCTCGCACCGCTGGCGGCCACCCTTGTTCAGCTAGCCATTTCCCGCCAGAGGGAGTACCTGGCTGATGCTGGCGCTGTTGAGTTGACCCGAAATCCCTACGGGATGATTAGGGCGCTTCAAAAATTGGACCAATCTGCCCCAATGCAGCAGTCTGTTGATTCAGCCAGCGCAGCTTTATATATCAATGACCCTAAGAAAAAAGAGGGCTTTAAATCCCTCTTTTACACCCATCCCCCCATTGCAGACCGTATTGCACGGCTAGAAAAGATGTAAGATAAGCCCCTTTCTGTTCACAACGGCTGACAGAAAGGGGCTATTTTATTTTTGTACTCATTTCCTCAACCGCTCACTGAAACTGATTGCCCAAATCAGCAACGGTCAAAATAATGTCAGTCATTTCCTCAGGACTCTCTTGACCACCTGTTTCAATCCAAAGACTGATGATGCTTTCTATGGAGGACAAATAAACGGTCAGGGCATAGGGATAAGGGATGCGGTAAGCCTCGACTAAGGCTTCTGCAATTTGCTCGTCGGGACTCAGTAGATGGCGAGTGAAGTCCTTGATTGATTCAGACAGATTCAAAAAGAGACTATTAGCTATGGCTGAAATAAAATCAAAATCCCCTTTCAAAAACTGTAAAATCGCTAAAATCCCTGCTCTAGGCTGATGCTTATGCCGCTCAAGCAGAATGTCAATCTCTTGCCAAGTATCATCTTTGAGGTGATTGATAAAGTCGTACTTGTCTTGATAATGGAGATAAAAGGTGCTGCGGTTGATGCCGGCTTTTTTAGTGATTTGGCTGATGGTCAAGTGTTCAATCTCAGTGTCCTGAAGCAGGAGCGTCAAGGCTTTTTTCAAGTAAGCTTTGGTTTCGGTTTGTCGGTGTTTCATCGCTCTATCCTTAAATCGACAGTTTGTCGTTTTTTGTTCTTGTGATTGCTATCGCTTCATGTTATCATAGATGGCAGTTAAAATCAACAATCTGTCTATTTTGTAGAGCTAATCAGGAAGGGAAAGGATTTAACATGGCTTATATTGATGTCAAACAGGTTTCAAAGTCTTATGGCAGTGGGGATAGTCGCATTGTGGCCAATCACGAGGTGACTTTTGCGATTGAACAAGGCGAGTTGGTGATTATCCTTGGGTCTTCTGGTGCTGGAAAATAGACCTTGCTAAATATTTTAGGCGGGATGGATACCAGTGATCAGGGGCAGGTGATGATTGATGGCGTTGACATCGCACAGTTCAACGCCCATCAGCTGACGAACTACCGCCGTGACGATGTCGGATTTGTCTTTCAATTTTATAATCTGGTCGCTAATCTCACGGCTAAGGAAAATGTCGAACTTGCCTGCGAAATCGTTAAGGATTCTTTAGACTCAACTGAGGTACTCAAACAGGTTGGGCTTAGTCAGCGTCTCAATCATTTCCCAGCCCAGCTGTCAGGAGGTGAGCAGCAGCGGGTATCGATTGCACGAGCAGTGGCTAAAAAACCAAAACTGTTGCTCTGCGATGAGCCGACAGGCGCTCTGGATTATCAAACAGGTAAGCAGGTCTTGAAAATCTTACAGGACATGTCTAGGCACCAAGGGGCGACCGTCATCATCGTGACCCATAACGCTGCTTTAGCGCCGATTGCAGACCGTGTGATTCATATGCGGGATGCAACGGTTAAATCCGTTATCGCCAACGCCCAACCTCAGGACATTGAAAGGCTAGAATACTAGGGTGCTGTCATGAAAAAATCAGTCTATCTTAAAGAATTGTCCCAGTCTTTTTTGGGTTCAAAAGGGAGATTTTTTTCAATCTTTAGCCTGATGATGATTGGCTCTCTGGCCTTGGTTGGTCTCAAGGTGACGACCCCAAATATGCAAAGGACAGCTCAGGACTACATCACAGAAACCCATCTGGTGGATTTAGCAGTGATGGCAGACTATGGCCTATCGGCAGAAGACCAAGAAGAGCTAAAGCAAGTTAAAGGAGCGACTGTAGAATTTGGCTACTCAACCGATGTGACCATCGCAGGTCAGGACGAAGCCGTTCGGCTCTTTTCCTCTCCGAAGACCTTGTCTACTTATCGGGTGCGCTCAGGGCGATTGCCTGAAACAGCTCATGAGGTGGCTCTATCAGAGCAGTTAAGTCCGTCTTATCAGATTGGAGATGCCATTCGTTTCACACCATCTTCTGACAGTACTCTGACAACAGATACCTTTACAGTGACTGGTTTTGTCCAGTCCGCAGAACTTTGGGATAAGGAAGTCCTCGGTCAGATAAGGGCAGGAACAGGCGACTTAATGGCTTACGGAGTGACTACAGAGGCGGCTTTTGACAGCTCTGTTTACATGATTGCGCGTTTAGTCTATGATGAGTTGAGAGGGGAACCCTTTTTCACCGAGACCTACGATAGGAAAATAGCAGAGCATCAACAGCAATTGACAGCTCTCCTCGCTGATAACGGTCATCAACGCTGGCAGGTGTTAAGAGCAGATGCACAGTCGGAGATTGACCGCGGGCGCAAACAACTTTCAGAGACTAAAGAGCAAATCGCAGATGGTGAAGAGCAACTGGCAGAGGCTAGGGGAGCCCTTTCTCAGGGGCAAAGCCAATTAGAAAAAGGTCAAGAACTCCTCAACCAAGGTCAAGCCGAGCTTGCACTCAACATCAACTGGCGACTAGTCAAGCCGAATTGGCTCAATCGAAAAAACAGCTCGATGACAGCAAGTTGGAGCTTGAACAAGCAGAAGCGCGTTTAACAAAAACGTCACGTGAACTGGCAGAGGCAGATTTGGCGCTTCAAACGGGTAAAACAGCGCTTGACACGACGAAGGCTCAGCTGGAACAAGCAAGTAAGGCATTGGAGCAAAGTCAACTGTCCCTAGCTGCTGATAAAAAACAGCTGGATGAGTTAGCAACAAACCTTACCCTAGAACAGCAGGTTTGGCAAACAGAGGTGTCACGTCTTGAGGCAGAAAAACAGGAGTGGCTTGTGCAGGGACAGGATCCTCAAAACGCCTCTCGTCTGACTGCTCGAGAAAGTCAACTAGCAGAAACTGATCAGCGATTGACCCAATTAGAAAACAATCTCCAACAAGGGCAGGCAGGCTATCAGAGTAACCTCACCATCTATGAGAACGAGCGGTCAGCCTATCAGATGGCAGAAAGCCAGTACCGCTCAGCCTTAGAGGCCTATGACCTACAGCTGGCTAGCTATCAACAAGGCAAGGCAGCCTATGAAGAAGGTCTAACCACCTATCAGCAGGGTAAGGTGGATTATGATGCGGGCTTAGCCGCTTACCAATCAGGTTTAGCCACCTATCAATCAGGTTTAAGTGCTTATGTCGCCAATCAAGCTCGGCTAGATCAGGAAAGTTTGGTCATCTCACAAGAGCAAGACCGCCTCAACTCGGCTAAAGCAGAGCTTGAGCGCTCCCAATCTGATTTTGACCGTCAGAAAGCTGATGCCCAAGCACAGATGGCGGGCGCAGATAAGGAACTCACTCAAGCGACAGACCAACTCAACCAGTTGACTGAGCCTGATTATAGGGTTTATACGCGTCAAACCTTTCCAGGCGGTCATGGCTATGATACCTTTAAAACAGGAGCCTCTGCCATTTCAGCTGTCGGCAATATCTTTCCTGTTGTCCTTTATCTGGTGGCGGCCCTAGTCACCTTGACAACGATGACGCGTTTTGTTGATGAGGAACGTCATACCATCGGTATTTTTAAGTCCTTAGGATTTACTAATCGAGCCATCATGGCAAAATTTGTCGTGTATGGTTTGACCGCCAGTCTTGCTGGAACACTTGTCGGGGTTATCTTGGGACATACGGTGCTCTCTTCCATGATTGGCAATATTCTGACCCAAAAACTGGTTTTAGGGCAGAACAGTCATAGCTTCTATCCTGGCTGGATCTTGGTTGCTGTGCTATTAGCCCTGATCTCAGCGGTTTTGCCAGCCTATCTCGTTGCCCACAGGGATTTAATCAGGGAAAAACCTGCACAATTACTACAAGTCAAACCGCCAGTTACTGGTTCTTCCATTTGGCTGGAACACTGGACCTTTATCTGGAAACGCCTCAGCTTTACGCACAAGGTCACTGCTCGCAACATTTTTCGCTACAAGCAACGGATGTTGATGACCATTTTTGGAGTCGCAGGGTCGGTGGCCCTTCTCTTTGCGGGCTTAGGTATTCAGTCCTCAATTTCAGGGGTGGCTAAGAGCCAGTTTGGGGAGCTATTGACCTATGACTTGATTCTAGTGGAAAATAGCAGAGCATCGCAAGATGATAAAGACCAGTTGACCAGTTTTTTAGAAACGGCAACTATTGCTCAGAAACTCCCCGTCCGTTTTTTCAGCACTTCAGAAACTATTCAGCAAACAGGTGACTAGACCATCACCCTACTTGTGGCAAATCAGCCTCAACTGAACGATTTTATTCAACTCAGGCAACGACAGACGAAAGAGCAGCTAAATTTGAGCGACACAGGCGCTATTGTGACTGAAAAGCTGGCAACCCTATACGGTGTTGACCTTGGTGACCAGCTGACTGTGACGCTGGAAGACCATTCTGTGACCCTGACGGTTGCAGGCATCAGTGAACTATATGCTGGTCATTACATCTACTTATCTGAGGCATATTACGAAAAACTCCAACCTAAACCCAGTCCACCCAATGGTTACCTGATTCAGCTTAAAGACCAATCGCCTGAACATATCAAAGAAACAGCAGCAGAAGCCCTGAAGCAACACGCGGTCGCAAGTGTCGTTCAAAATACCACGCTTGAAATGGCTTTGACAAAGACGGCAGATTCCCTGTCAGCCGTTATGTTGGTACTGATTGCCCTCTCCATTTTATTAGCGGTTGTCATTTTATACAACTTAACGACGATAAATGTGGCAGAGTGCATTCGCGAACTGTCCACCATCAAGGTTCTCGGTTTCCATCATAAGGAGGTCACCCTTTATATTTACCGTGAAACCATTGTGCTGTCACTCGCTGGCATCATGTTAGGGCTGGGAGAGGGTGTTTATCTCCACCGCTTGTTGCTAAACATGATTGCCTCACCTAGTTTGATGTTCCAGCCTCAGGTGGCTCTGAGTGTTTACTTGACACCAGTGTTTGCCATCGCTGTGATTTTGATTGTATTGGGTGTACTCATTAACCGCCGTTTGCGCCAGGTCGATATGCTTGAAGCCTTAAAATCTCTTGAGTAGCCGATTGCAGTTTCAAACGAGAAAAAGAGAGTAGGGCAAAAATTGGTCACCCAAAGCGGGAATTTTTCCTGTTCTTCCTAATTTTAAGCTTTGGACTAAACCAGCCTGCTGGACTATTTTACACTCAACCACTGCGTCTTGTTTAAGCATTCAAAAACAAGTTGAGAGGCAGGGACTTTTGTCTCAGGCTCCAACATTCTCTTATTATATTTTTCAACTTGGTCAAGACAAGTCATCGAAATCTTGCTATAATAGAATCAGTGAAGACAAAGGAGAAGATGATGTTTCGTTTAACAGACATTCGAAAACAGCCAGACGGTATTACTTTTCAGCAGATATTACACCTCGAAGAGGTGCTTAAAGCCAGAGAGCCAGAGATTTTAGCTTTGGGACCGGTCGTCGTTCAGGGGCAAGTCAGTCATGACCAAGGGCTCTATCTCTTGACCTATACCATGACCTATCAGCTGACCCTGCCATCCAGTCGCTCTTTAGAGCCTGTTCTTTTGGACAATAGCCAAGCTGTACAGGAAGTGTTTATTGCTGCTTCGAATGTCGCAGCAAAGCAGGAATTGGTTGATGACGATTTGGTCTTGATTGTCGAAGGAGACCATATTGACCTGACAGAAAGTGTTGTCGATAACATTCTCCTCAACCTGCCCAGTCGTGTCTTGACACCTGAGGAAGAGCAAGAGGAAGACTTACCGAGTGGGCAAAACTGGTCTATTTTAACAGAGAGCCAATACGACGCTCAAAAACAGGCTGAAAAGGAAGCCAGTAGCCCTTTTGCAGGTTTAGCTGGTCTCTTCAGTGAAGATGACACAAATTAGTGACAAAAAACTGACGATTTTTCTGAGAATTGTCAGCTTTTGCTTGACAAGCTCAGCTTATATTTGCTAGAATATGTTTTTTATGACCATCACTTTTTTATAACATAGGAGGAAGAACATGATACGCAAAGCTTTTGATTCGGAAAAATACCTCAGTTTGCAACGTGACCACATCTTGGAGCGAATCAGTCAGTTTGAAGGCAAACTTTACCTAGAGTTTGGTGGTAAAATGCTGGAAGACTTCCATGCAGCTCGTGTCTTGCCTGGTTATGAACCTGATAATAAAATCAAACTCCTACACGAACTGCGTGAGCAGGTAGAAATTGTTATTGCCATCAATGCAAACAATATCGAGCATTCCAAGGCACGCGGTGATTTGGGGATTTCTTATGACCAAGAGGTCTTTCGCCTGATTGACAAATTTAATGACCTTGACCTCTTTGTTGGGTCTGTCGTCATTACTCAGTATGCCGGTCAGCCTGCGGCAGACGCTTTCCGCTATAGCCTGACAAAACACGGCATATCATCTTACCTCCACTACCCGATTAAGGGCTATCCGACAGATATTGACCACATTATGTCGGCAGAAGGGATGGGGAAAAACGACTACATTCAGACCAGTCGCAACCTCATCGTTGTGACGGCGCCGGGTCCAGGTTCAGGAAAATTGGCGACCTGTATCTCCCAGCTTTACCATGACCAACTCAATGGTGTTAGCTCAGGATACGCCAAATTTGAAACCTTCCCTGTTTGGAACTTGCCTCTCCATCACCCCGTAAATTTAGCTTATGAAGCTGCAACAGCTGACCTTGATGACGTCAACATGATTGACCCTTTCCACTTGGAAACTTACGGGAAGACAACGGTCAATTATAACCGTGACATCGAGATTTTCCCAGTGGTCAAGCGCATGTTAGAGCGGATTCTTGGCAAATCTCCGTATGCTTCACCGACGGATATGGGTGTTAATATGGTCGGTTTTGCCATTACTGATAACGATGCTGCTGTTGAGGCATCAAAACAAGAGATTATCCGTCGCTATTACCAGACCTTGGTTGACTTCAAGGCAGAACGAGTGAGCGAGGTAGCTGTCAAGAAGATTGAGTTCTTGATGAACGACCTCGGTATCACGCCAGCAGACCGCCAGGTAACCTTGGTGGCCAGAGAAAAGGCGGAACTGACAGGCGATGCTGCCCTAGCGCTTGAATTGCCAAATGGTCAGACGGTCACTGGTAAGACCTCCGATTTGTTCGGACCGACAGCTGCTGTTTTGGTAAATGCCATCAAAGCCTTAGCGGGTATTGACAAGCAAACGCACCTGATTGAACCTGATTATGTAACGCCAATCCAAGGCTTAAAAATCAATCACTTAGGCAATCGAAACCCCCGCCTGCACTCTTCTGAATTACTGATTGCCCTAGCGATTACAGCGCGCAACAGTCCAGAAGCCCATCGTGCCATGCAGGAGTTAGGCAACTTGCAAGGCAGCGAGGTACACTCAACAGTGTTCTTGCCTGAAGAGGATAAAAATGTCCTCCGTAAATTGGGCATCAATGTCACTGTCGACCCAATCTACTCACGTCAGAAACTTTACCGTCGTTAAACGAGCAAAGCTAGACGACTATCTGAAAAAGATTTCAGAAGACGGTTTTCAAAATGTCGTCGTGGAGGTTAAGAAGCTCTCAACTCGTCAGTTGGTCTTGACGTGTTAAAATGGACGACTAGTGTCTGCTTGGCTTGGCAAAAGGAACAAAAAGAAAAATAGTTGGTTCGCCAGCTATTTTTTGTTATAATAGACCTATGTTTTATACTGAAAATGAAGAAGAACTCATGGCACTGGGGGAACGGTTGGCCAAGCATCTTGACGCTGGTCAAGTGATTTTACTGACTGGCGAGCTGGGAGCTGGTAAAACCACCCTGACCAAGGGCTTAGCCAAAGGGCTGGGAATCACGCAGATGGTAAAAAGTCCGACTTATACCTTGGTCCGCACCTATGAGGGACGACTGCCACTTAACCACTTAGACATCTATCGTCTCGGTGATGACCCAGACAGTATCGACATCGACGAGTTTCTCTACAGCGACGGCGTAACCGTCATCGAGTGGGGTCGGCTTTTACCGAGTGACGCGGTTGAGGACTACCTGGAGCTGGTTATCGATCGCCGTGACCATGGCAGACAGGTGAGCTTAGCGGCTTTTGGCCAGCGGTCTCAGGCGCTTTTGGAGGATTTTGAAAATGGCAGAGCAGACCATTAGTTTTCGAGAAGCCAGCGGACAAGATGCGGCTGCTTTTTTGGATTTTATGGCTCAAGTCGCAACAGAGACCGATTATCTGGTCATGGATGACAGTGGCTTGTCCCAGTCTGTTGAGCAAATGGCCGACACCTTAGATAAGTTCTATCGTGCCAATGACCAGTTTTGTTTACTGGCTTTAGTAGATGACCAGTTAATTGGTGCCTTGACCGTTAGAACAGCTCCACAGTCCAAACTAAACCATATCGGGCATATCTTTTTGGCTGTTCACAAACCATACTGGGGGCATGGCCTGGGACGCCTGATGTTAGAGGAAGCTATTGACTGGGCGGAGCAAGAAGATGTGTTAGCCAGATTAGAATTAACCGTGCAGGTCAGAAATGACCGAGCCACTCGCCTTTACCAACATTTGGGATTTGAAATTGAAGGAACGAAACAGCGAGGAGCCGTTTCCGCTACAGGTGACTTTCTGGACGTTTACATTATGGCAAAAATGATAGGATAACTAATGAGTATTGGGAAAAAAATTGCCCTGATGTTGACAGGGATTATCACTGTGACAGCTATTGCGGTCGGTTTGTATCTGACCACAGCCTATTCGTTTTCAACCAACGAGCTGTCCAAAACCTTTAAAAACTATCGGCAAGATAGCATACAAAGCACAGCGATTGCTGACACAAAGCCGTTTTCAGTTCTTTTGATGGGGGTAGATACTGGATCAGGCTCTCGTGAGGACAGATGGCAAGGGCAGAGCGATTCGATGATTTTGGTCACCGTTAACCCTCAGACCAACACCACAACCCTGACCAGTCTGGAGCGAGATACCTTGGTCGATTTGCTAGATGACACTGGTGAACCTCTCGGGACAAAAACTAAGTTAAATGCCGCCTATGCCTATGGAGGTGCACCGATGGCCATCAAGACTGTGGAGGGCTTGATGGATATTCGGATCAATTATTACATGCAGATCAACATGCAGGGGCTGGTTGACCTAGTCAATGCTGTTGGTGGCATTACCGTGACCAATCAGTTTGATTTCCCAATTCGTATTGATGAATGGGAGCCTGAGTATACCTCAAGCGTTGAACCAGGAACGCACAAAGTCAACGGCGATCAAGCCTTGGTCTACGCCCGCATGCGCTACGATGACCCAGAAGGAGACTATGGTCGCCAACGGCGCCAACGTGAAGTTATCCAAAAACTCGTTTCCAAACTGCTGGCGCTCAATAGCTTGAGTAGTTACCGTAGCATTTTGACCGCTGTCAGCAAAAACATGCAAACTGACATCCTGTTAACACCACAGACGATTCCTGACTTGTTGGCTTATCGTCAGGCGATTAGTAACTTGCAAACTTATCAGTTGCATGGCGAGGATGCCATGGTTGATGAGGTTAGCTATCAAGCTGTAACTAGAGAGCATCTGCTTGAGACCCAAAATCGAATTAAGCGAGAACTGGGACTACCAGAAAATCAAGACCTGACGACAATAGCTGTACTTTACGAAGACATCTATGGCATGTCCCCAGAGGTTTCAACAACTTATCAAGACACTACTTCCTCTACTCCCTCGGCTGATTATAATGACACCTCTAGTCAATCAGAAAGCTCAGTGCCTCTAAATCCAACATTTGGAAGTCAGTCATCAGGAGACATGACCTCGGATTAGCTAATCAGAAAATGATTTATTATAAGAGAAGACTAACAGGTCTCCTCTTTTTTATTAGACGACATTGTCTCTGTTCAGCCACCAAAAACCGCAGTTGTTGAAAAGTGTAAAAATAGGCTCTTTGTCAACTGTAGTGGGTTGACCCACTTAACACCGAGAGAGTACAGTTCTTGTCTTCTCTCGTTTTATGTTTATAGCAATGAAAATGCGAGTTTTGTCTTTTCAAAGTTTCTGAAACCAAAGGCGTTGCGCTTAATAACCTTGATGATGTTGTTGGTTGCTTCAATCTTGGCGTTAGAGTAGGGCAATTCCAAGGCATTG
>NZ_JBGTZC010000040.1:0-17648 GCF_041807725.1 Streptococcus sp. E17BB | reverse complement strand
AGAATGACGACACAAACAGACTGGACCTATGACGGTTCACTAGACCAACCAACACCCACTACACCAGACCAGGAACGAGCAAAGATTGCGGCACTTTTTGGTAAAGGTGACCCAGCACCAAGTCCCGCCACAGAAGGGATTGATTACCAAGCAGAATTCCAGAAGCTAAAGGCTGGTGAATTACAACAAGCCTCGCAGGAAAATACCGAGGTGCTCCCAGCATCAGTAACTTTTCTAGATCCTACCTTGGACAAAGACCCAACCACGCTTTACAAGGAGCACCTTCAGAAACAGCTCACCAGTTATGAAGCAGACATGAGCAACTACCAGTTGGAGCTTGACCGTTTGCAGGGATTGGTCAATGAGAAAGGCAACGCCATCAAAACCATCACCGCTATTCTAAAGGCGATGGATACACTTGTCTAAGCGAATCTAAGACAAAAAAAGTCACCATTTTCAACGTTTGACAACGTATAACTTGCAAGACGCAGTGGTTGAGTGGACTCTAATACGCTGATTGCATCAGCTTTTATAGCCCTACTCAACTGTGCGGAGGTGGGACGACAAAATCGAACCCTACGAGTTACCGATTTTTGTCCCACTTTCTGTTTTTTGCGAAAGGAGCACCATGTTAAGAGACCTATTCAAACCTAAAGAGAAGAACGTTTCACCATCATCAGACCGTTTCAAGTCTTTGATTCATACCTTATCAGCCATGACGGATACAGAGTTAGACAAGGTTGAGAAGCTCATCAATCTAGTCTTTGACCAGAAGCAGCAGGAAAATCAGGTACATCCCTCTGAACCAGTAAGCCCAGTTATTCAGGAAGAAAGCCTGGATGACCGTATTGAGACTGCCAGAGCAACATTAAAGACAGAAGAGCTAGAAAAACGGATTGAGCAGTTTAAGCAGAGTAAGAAGTAAACTATTTCTTTCTTAGTAGGGGATCTTGTGGTATAATTTAGTTAGATTAGAAGTCATCGAAGGTACAGCAATGTATAACTAGGTGGCCTTTTTCTAAGTGAATTGGATAGAATTGAGAGATTATTTTTTGGAACTGACAACTAAACAACGTCGGCAATTACAAAAAAAGAAGTGGTATCATGCAACCTTAGAGAGACATTTAGAATCTTTGAAAAAGGGGATTCGTGCTGATTATAACACTGGACGTGAATTAGATTTTGGTGCTGGTTTTTATATCACTTCTGATTTTGAACAAGCCTGTAAATATATAAATGCACAAGTTTCAGCATTAAATAATGGATTAGGTAGCGAACAAACATTTTTAGAAACAAGTAAAGACGTTGGCATTGTTTTAGAATTTTGTATAGAGAACTTTGAAGAAATTTTTACATCATCTGAATATTGTTGTCATTATTTTGCAAAGCATAAACAATCTGAAGATGGTATTGATTTTGCGGAATTTGTTTTTGAAAATCGGATTCATACAGGAATTCCTAAACACCAATTTGATTTTATTTACGGTGTGCAGACGGATGATAACCCGACTCAGGTTATCGTACAGTATGAAGCTGGAGAGTTAAGCAAGCAAGAAGTGTTAGAAAATTTTCGTCAACCTTACTCATTTAAGCAATTATCAATCCATAATCAAGAATTTTGTGATATAATGAAGATAGATAAAGTATACTTATCAGATACAGGAAAGGAGCTAGACCAATGGTAACCCTAACAATAGATCGTCAAATAGAACTTTATAGCAAGTCATTATTAGAAGCTTTGTTGAAAGTCTCTGACTACCGTTTAGATGAAGCGGTAGCAGAAAAAATTGCGTACCAGTATGCGAAGCAATTAGATTATTCAGATGCTATGTTAATGCACGTTGGTGTAACAACTGTTGCTAGCAACCTAGTATCTAAAATAAAATCTGAGTATTTTAATGCTTAGTATTTCTAAAGAGCCATTCGGCTCTTTTTCTTTTCCTGTGATAATTTTTCCAGATCTGTCTTGTTACACTCTATCTAAGTTAAAAAAATCAACTCTTGATTTTTGATTGGGGGTTTGGGGGCGAAGCCACCACATTTTCTTATCGTCGGCTGACAAACCTGCAAGGTTTGGGGTCAGCTGGCGATTAGATTTTGGGTTATTGTGGACACAATAACTGAGCTCGCAAAAGCCGAAAAGCGAAGCGTTGAGGCTTTTAGGAAGCACCCGTATCCCATACGGTATCGGGGCTGACCCGATAGAGGCAAGTAGAGAAGGAGTATAACGAGATGACAGACCACTACCGCATTATCCGTAAGGAAATCAATCTGACACCAGAGGAACTGGAGCAGATTCAGGAACTGATGAAGAAAGAACATGCCGAGCAATTTTCTCCCTTTGTCCGTCAAAAGCTGATGGATTTAGTCGAAGGGAGGCAGTCAGTGGCTGACTGGTTTACCCTCTGGCAATCCCAGAAGATTGAACAAATCAGTCGAGATATTTTACAGGTGACTATATTGGCTGAACAGACCCAGAGGGTCACGGCAGAGCACTTGCGAATTATCCTAACCTGTGTGCAGGAGCTGATGGCAGAAGTAGAGAAATCTATCACACTCAGTACAGATTTTCGTGACAAATACATGGGAGGATAGACATGGAAAATCGTTACCGCACCAATCTCAAAAAAGTGTTTCTGACGGACCAGGAGTTGGCGACTTTGAACAATCGTATCGGACAGAGTGGCTGTAAAAATTTCTCTGCTTATGCCAGAAAGGTTCTGCTCAATCCCAACATGACCTTTCTGACCATTGATACCAGTAACTATGAGGATCTAGTCTTTGAACTGAAGCGTATCGGAAACAACCTCAATCAAATCGCACGAACCGTCAATCAGAATCACATCTTAACACCAAACGACCGTGAGCTCTTGGTGCAAGGCATTGGCCAACTCATCAAGGAAGTAGAGAAGGACTTTAATATCAAGTGCCAGCAGCTGAAGGAGTTTTATGGTCGTCACTAAGCACTTTGCGGTTCACAGCACCAAGTACCGCAAGAGCCTCATCAAGTACATCCTCAATCCAGAAAAGACGAAGCAGCTGAAGCTGGTCTCTGATTTTGGCATGAGCAATTACCTGGACTTTCCCAGCTATGAGGAATTGGTGGAGATGTATCAGGCTAACTTGACCAACAATGATCGGCTCTATGATTCAAGAAACGACCGTCAGCAACTCAAGCAGACCAAAATCCATGCCCACCACCTAATTCAGTCTTTCTCTCCTGAAGACAAGTTGACACCAGAGGAAATCAATCGCATTGGTTACGAGACTATCAAGGAGTTAACAGGGGGCAACTTTCGTTTCATCGTCACAACCCACACCGATAAAGACCATATCCATAACCATATCCTGATAAATTCCATTGACCTCAATTCGTACAAAAAGCTCAAATGGGACTATGCCCAAGAGAGAAACCTTCGCCTGATTTCTGACCGCTTGGCCAAGGAAGCAGGAGCAAAAATTCTCCCGCCCAATCGTTACTCGCATGAGCAGTTTGAAACCTATCGAAAGACTAATCACAAGTTTGAACTCAAGCAGCGGCTCTATTTTCTGATGGAGAACAGCAAGAGCTTTGAGGACTTTGTGTCCAAGGCTCCTGCTTTAAATGTGGAGATGGATTTCTCTCGTAAGCACGCCAGATTTTTCATGACCGACCGAGACATGAAGCAGGTCATTCGCGGCCATCAACTGGATAAGCGACAGCCCTACACCGAGGATTATTTCAGAGAGCAGTTTGCCAAACGAGCTATTGAGCAGCGACTGGATTTTCTCTTGCCCAGAGCACGTGACCTCTCTCATCTTTTGGACATGGCAGAGCAGTTAAACCTGACAATCTCCCCGAAGAAAAAGCACGTGACCTTTACCTTAGTCGAGGACGGCCGAACCATTTCCATTGAGAACAAAAAGGTCAGCACAAAACACCTCTACGATGTCCAGTTTTTTGAAGAGTATTTTGATAACAGAGACATCATACCAGACCCTGATTTGACTAATCTGGTCTCAGACTTTGAAACCTACCAAGAAGAGCAGGACAAGGACAAGCTCCCTAGTGAAGAACTCTTGGCAGCCTACAAGGATTTCAAGGAGAAGCGAGATAAGATTCAGGAGTTTGAAGTTGTTCTAGCAGACCACCAGCTTGACAAGCTGGTCAAGGACGGCATCTTCATCAAGATGACTTACGGCATCAAAAAAGACGGCTTGGTCTTTATCCCAAACCGTAACTTGGATATTCATGAGAGCGAGCAGGGCAAGACCTACCATGTTTTTATCCGAGAGACTGCTCAGTTTTTCATCTACAACAAAGAAAGTTCAGACCTCAATCGTTACATGAGAGGCCGTGAGCTAATTCGTCAACTCACTCACGACAGCAATCATATCCCGAAATGCAGACGCCCGACTATGGTCAGTCTCAAAGAGAAAATAGCAGAGCTTAATCTTCTTATTGAATTAGACATCAACAACAAATCTTATCAGGAAGTCAAAGACGAGTTAATCAAGGACATCGCCCAGCTGGATTTGACCCTCACGGAGTTGCAGGATAAGGTCGCTCATCTCAACAAAGTAGCAGAAGTCTTGCTTAATCTTAATAACTCTGATCCAGAAAACAGACGACTAGCCAGATATGACTATGGCAAGATGAATCTGACACCAGATATCAAACTGGAGCAGGTGGAGAAGGAGATTGGAGACAACCAAGATTCCCTAACAAAATGGATAGATGATTACGAATATAAGGTTAGGAGACTTGAGGCTTTAGTTCAGACAATTAGTTACTTTCTTTCTTCTTCAAATCATGGCGACTATCTAAGTAAAAGTGAATTGACAAGATAATCTCAAAAAAAATAGAAAAATAGCCGATAAATACTTGCATATCGGAATAAAAAGTAGTACAATGGAAGCGGATAAAGTACTTAATCCAAAAAATTTAAATAGGAGGAACTAGCTATGGCAGAAGAAGTATTAAATCTTCAGCTTGTATCTGTTCAATTGGAAGAGACAGATGAAGTTGATGGAATGCGGTTTAGTACATTCAGTGCACATCGTTGTGGCAACTGGAGTGCTTTTAGTTGGGAAAAATGTTAACTTATATAGTTGACACGATTTAAATTGTGAATTCTAGAATTTTTCTAGAGTTTTGGATGTCGTTCCAATATATGCATTGGAATGTTAGTGCTTATATGGGGAGAATCCAAAAGATTCTCCCTTTTTGATTAAAATTAACTTCTATTTCATCAGTTTGATAATGTTTGTAGGAGAACTTATTATGGATTATATTTTTAATTTAGAGCACCCTTTTTATTTCACTGATAATGATTATAGTATTGACACTAGTACAAAATATCAAGTTAGTTTACCGTATAATTGGCATGAGGTCATGAATAATGACGAGTGGATATACCAGTATCCTATTGATAAATTTGTAGAGCGGCAAGGATGGAAAATACACATTAGTTCTGATTATAAAAATTCCCATGTATTACTGCAAATTGTATCAGATATTTGTCATGAAACGGGAATTCCATTTAAGCACCTGAGTACAGAAGATAAATTTATAAATCGAAATGGGAAGTTAATTAGTCGTGGATTTTCAGGCAAGTTTATTACATGCTATCCAAATCATGATGAGTTACAGCAATTATTATACAGATTAGAGAATGCTCTAAGAGAATTCAATGGACCATATATTTTAAGTGATAAACGCTGGAATGAGGCCCCGGTTTATCTAAGATATGGTGTGTTTAGACCGTCAAATAACGATGAAAAGAAAGTGGAAATAGACGAATTAATTATTGGAGAATCTGTTGTTAAAGATGAGCGTTTGCCACAGTTTAAAGTTCCCGAAGGTCTAGAGATTCCTGATTTTTTGAAGGAATGGTTGGATAGGAAAGATGAAAAGAAGAATCAGTTTCCTTTTGTAATCGAAAATGCTATCAGATTTTCAAATAGTGGTGGAATATATAATGCTTCGCTAAAAACTAATAATAAAAGGATGATTTTAAAGGAGGCACGTCCATATACAGGTTTGGGATTTGATGGAATTTATTCTTTTGAAAGGTTAGAAGCTGAGCATAAAGCTTTAAATATTTTAACTGATTGCCCTGAAGTACCACAGGTATATTGGTTTGGTAGGATATGGGAACATACCTTTTTAGGTGTAGAATATATGGAAGGAGTTCCATTAAACAGATGGGTTACTAATAATTTTCCTTTATATGAAGTCGTAGATAAGTCAAAAAAATACTTGATTAGAATTTCTAAAATCATTGAAAAACTCATTAGTTTAACTGAAATATTTCATTCTAGTAACGTTTACCATCAAGATTTACACTTAGGGAATGTTTTGATAAAGGGTAAAGATGAGATTAGTATTATTGATTGGGAACAGGCTAAGTTTTCAAACAAAGAAAAGGTTGCTCATGAAGTTGCAGCCCCAGGATTTAGAGCTTGGGGAAAAACGTATCCTAGCGAGATAGATTGGTACGGAATACGGCAGATTGCTCACTATTTGTTTCTGCCACTTGTCACTACATCGGATCTTACATATAATTATGTGAATCAGATTAGAGTGGCAGGGAAGAAGCAATTTGAGGATTTGGGCTATCCCAAAGAACATATAGCTAATATAGAGAGATTATTATTGTATTTAGATTCTAAATGCCCGGTAGTCAATAATACCTCTAGAAAGAAAATATTTAAACCTATTCCAGAAGTATTTTCTATTCATACTGAAAATGATATACAGAATATTGCGGTCAAAATGCTTAGAGGATTCACTATATCATATAATCAGTGGTATAAAGAGTTTAAGTTCAGGCATTTTCCAGTGCATTATTATGGCTTGAAAATCAATCAAGGTAATGCGTATTCAGATTTAAGTATTTTATGGAGTTATTATCAATTGGCACAAACTATTAATGGAATAAAATTTGATGATTACTATAAAGTAAGAGAGCAAATCATTGATAAGGCGGTAAAAAATTTTGATAATGAATCGTTTGGTGGTTTATTTGATGGTATTATAGGGACAATATGGCTGATATATGAATTGGGAAATAAAGAACAGGCCACTAAGCTTTTTGGTAAATATTTTAAAAATATATTAGAAAATACTTCTGCTCAAAACCTTTATAGTGGTAGAGCAGGAATTTTGTTGGTTGGTATATATCTACTTAGCAAAGGAGAAATATATGGTGATATAATGCAAGAATTGCTTATAAACCTTAGAAAGTATACAACGGAATACTTACAAAATCCTGAGAAGTTTTGTAAAGTTGGTAGGAGTGATGTACAGAGTAACGATCCCTATGAAAACTATGGTGGATTATTTTATGGCCATGCTGGGATAGGGTGGTTATTTGGCGAAGCATACAGATATACAGGTGATAGTATCTATAAGGATGGGTTAGAGTTAGCAATTGACAAAGAACTAGTTGCATATAAAACTGATACTAATGATTCGTTACAATATAGTCAGGGATATAGATTATTACCCTATTTAGCGACAGGTAGTGCGGGTTTATTAATGCTAATTAAAAGAAACAAAGAAAATTTATCACAAAAATATACAGATTATATGCATTCATTAGAAAAGGCTACTAATCCAGTTTTCTGCGTACTACCAGGGCTGTTTAATGGTTTTTGTGGTCTTGAGGTGGCCAATAATGTATATAATGATTCAAATGATTCATTTGAGGGGCAGAAAAAATTAATCCAGGGACTTTGTAAGTATTTTAGCGTTGTTGAAGAAGGCTTAGTGGTTACCGGTGATAATGGTTTGAAAATAACAACGGATATTGCTTCAGGATTTGCAGGAATTGCAATTGGATTACTATCAATAAGGGTTAATAAATTTATATTACTTCCTCAAGTATGATTATGTATAGACTGCGAGGATAGAACTATGCAGAAAAATAGTAAAGCATTTTTAGAGACAATACAAGAAAAAAAATATTATAAAGACTGTATTTATCAATCGTTCCAAG
The DNA here is from genome assembly GCF_041807725.1 of Streptococcus sp. E17BB. Classification (NCBI taxonomy): domain Bacteria; kingdom Bacillati; phylum Bacillota; class Bacilli; order Lactobacillales; family Streptococcaceae; genus Streptococcus; species Streptococcus sp. E17BB. The sequence goes on along the minus strand of NZ_JBGTZC010000040.1, from coordinate 9,666 downwards.
AATTAAAGGATTGGAAGTCTTTGAAATTTAGAAAGGGAAACTATTGGTACCAATATGATAATTGGGACCTTCCGAATAGAGGAATAATAAAAGAATGGATGGCTAAAGACAATGACTGGATACCTAAAGTAAAATCGAAGTCCCAGACATTTAATGTTATATTAAATGTAGAGGAATGCTTAATACCTGACGGCTGTATTTTACAAGATGTCAGATTATCACCAATAGGAAATTATATAGTACTAGTGTTGTCCTCTCCTCAAAGTATTAATTTAATTGGTATTGAAAAATATACAATGGAAAAAATTTTTGAAATCGAGAATATCGCAATGGAAAGCTCTTTTTATCTAGGTAAATATGGTATTATGTTTTCACGTTGTGATAAGAATGGCAGACCGAGCAAACTATTCTACAAAGAATTACAATCGTCGGATGAAAAACTATTGTTTGAGGAAGATGAACAATCATTTCGGATAAAAATAATGTATGCAGATGATAATAGTTGTTTTGTAAAATCATCAAACTTTTTCATGGGGCAAATAAATCTATATATTTTCAAAAACTCAGGATTTGATCAATATAGTTTTTCGCCGTCTATTTGTACAATTCCCAGGGATCTTGCATTACTAAGTTTTGAAGAGAGTACATACTATGTTGCTATATATTCAGATGAAGAAGGAAAGGATTTTATCAATTTTATAAATATTGTCTCAGAGGAAGTAATTACAGTACCGATACCATATCAAGAGCGGACTAGACGGGTTCACTGGATATGCGGTAGGGTTCTCTTGGATTGTTCTAATGAATCACGCTCGTTATTTTACTACATTGACTTCAGTAGCAAAGAAATGAGTGATCCCAAATTTACAAGAATTCTCTTCGATAGGAAGACAACTATTTATGAAAATTCATATTCTACTCAAAAATTACTATTCCTTGAGAATGAGACATTTTATGAAAAAATTTTAAGTTATGACTTTTCAAATAGTACTTTTAAAAAAGAAGTTGAAATTCCAATTCTAAAAACAGATCAGACTAAGTATCACACTAAGTTGATTTGGGCAGAGGGTAAGGGAGTAAATATACCCATTACATTATTTTGGAAAAGTGATCAGATAGATAAATTCCCAAAGAACAGTAAATGCATCTTAAGTGTATATGGGGCATATGGTAAGAACGATAGTACCAAGCTAGATCAAATCATGCTTTCCATAATAAATGCAGGATTTGTATATGCTGTTGTACATGTACGAGGAGGAGGGTACCTTGGAGGAGATTGGTATCGACAAGGGAAGGGATTGAATAAGTGGAACTCTATCACGGACTTTATTGATAGTGTTCATTATCTGATTAAACATAATATAGTAGATTCACAAAAATTAGGCTTGTTAACTTCAAGTGCGGGCGGCATAATTGCAGGAGCAACCCTTAATGAACAGAATAATCTGTTAAAGAGTATTTTACTATTTTCTCCCTTTATCAACCCTTACGATACTCTTCAGAATCCAAACGACCCATTATCCAAAACGGAAATTTCAGAATGGGGTGATATTAGAGATCCAATAGTTAAGGACTATATAAAATCTTATTCACCAATGCAGAATGTAAAGAAAGCCACAGGTTCAAAGAGTATAGTTATTAATATTTTAGGTGGAAAAGACCCATATATTAATAACGAAGAAGTCCTAGAATGGTCTGATAAACTCAAAGATATTGGAGTAAAAAGTTTGTTATACTACAACAAGACAGCGGGACATGGCGGTCTCACATCATTGGACGATTATCTGATAATTGATACTCTCAGTTATTTTCTTGAGATAGTAGGAGGAGTAAAATGAGAAAATATTTTAAATTTTTAAACAAATACAAGCTTATTTTTGTCGGTATATTTATAATTATATCTTCGTTTAACGGCATATTATTATCGGGTATAATTGTACATGCAGGAAAACTGGAGCAAACCTCAACATTTAATGAAATTCTCCAATTTGGTTTGTTTAGTATTTTAGGATGGTCTCTAGTTTACATATCAAACTATTATTTGGAGGTTACAGAATCCTCTATAATAAAGGATATAAATATTAAAATAAAACAAGGATATTTTAGAGAACAATATTTTTCTTCTGGGGAAACCAGAGACTACTCTTCTATTATCTCAGTTTTATCCAATGATTTAAGGTTAGTTGAAGAAAACTACTTTAGACAGATTTTTGAGATAGTCTCTTCGATTCCATTATTTCTTGTCTCGTTAGTATTTATGCTGTATTTAAATTTTTGGGTGTCTATAATATTCATCTCGTTATCAGCTTTACCAATCATAGTTCCTATATTCATGAAGGGAATGTTATCTAATTCAGCAAATTTATACTCAACTAGCAATGCCGAGTATACTCATACAATCAAAGAAATTTTCAATGGACTAAGAACACTGAAATCTTATTCGGTAACAAGAGAAATAGTTGATTTATCAGATGATAAACTGGATAAACTGGAACAGTCTACTTTTAATTTAAGACGTTCAGAAGTTCTTGCAAAATTAGTTGCTGTATTAATTGCTGGTTTTTCTTTTTTAGTTCCTCTAGTCGTAGGTTGTTATTTTGTAATATATCATAAAAGTCTTACATATAGTGAACTGATAGGGATATTTTTGGCAAATGATAAAGTTTTAGGGCCAATTCAATCAATCGCCTATTCATTAAATAAGATGAATACTACAAAGGATCTAAGGAAACCTTTCTTGAATTACTTATGTGACACAAATAATTATAACTATAAAGAAGGACTTTTTACTTCGAATATAGATGAAATAAAACTTGAGGATGTTGTGTATTCTATTTCTCCTGAGAACAAATTAACTATTAACTTTGCGTGTAAGAAACCTTTTCGTATATTGGTGACAGGAGCATCTGGAACAGGAAAAACAACATTATTAAATTTAATAAACAGGACAATTAGACCAGATGTAGGTGTGGTATCATTATTATCAAATGGGAAAGCCAGTATGGATCTAGTTCCGACGGTAGCTCAAACACCATATATTTTTGATACTACTATTCGTAATAATATAACCCTTTTCCAAAATAGGTATTTTTCTGATAATCAAATAATAGAAGTCTTAAGGAAGGTAAATTTATTTGAGGAGTTACATAACGATGATATACTTGACTATCACTGTGGAGAAAACGGAAGCAATCTATCTGGAGGACAAAAACAGAAAGTTGCTTTAGCTAGAGCCCTTATTAGGAATAATAAAATCTATTTATTTGATGAAATATCAGCCAATCTAGATAAAGAGAATTCTAATTCTATTCATGATACATTATTTAATCTAGATATTTCATTTATTGAAGTTTCACATCATTTTGATTTGAATGATACTAGATATACCGAAATATATAGACTAGAACACGGGCAATTAAATAAAATTAGATGATTGGAGGTAATAAGAATGTCAAGTGATTCAAAGCTTTTATATATTGAAGAATTATCACATCAATTCTTTCTAGGAAATAAAAAGATATTGAAAGTATTGAAAAATATATCATTTACTGCTTCAAAAGGAGAGTTTATTAGTATCCTAGGGATAAGTGGTTCTGGAAAATCAACACTGCTAAAATGTATTTCTAGCCTACTAAAGCCAACCAGTGGTAAAGTATTGTTGAATGGGGTTGATCCCTACAGAATAGGGAATTTGAAACTTTCAAATTTAAGACGTAAGGAGATATCTTTTATTTTTCAGTCGTACAATTTAGTTCCCTCTTTACCAGTATTAGAGAACATTGTACTTCCTTTACGATTATCACAAAAAAAAATAGATATACAAGTAATCGAAAATCTATTAAATCGAATGAAATTTAATGCTGGACTAGGCGATTTTGTAAGTACATTGTCAGGTGGAGAGCAACAAAAAGTTGCTATAGCACGTGCAATCGTTACTGATAGTGATATAATTTTTGCGGATGAGCCAACTGGAGCGCTAGATAGTGTATCACGTGAAGTTATTTTTGAATTGTTGAGAGAACTAGTTGAAAAAGGGAAGTGCGTCATAATGGTAACCCACGATATTGAGCTTGCTTCAAAAACAGATAGAGCTTTAATTTTAAAAGATGGGAGAATTTACAGAGAGTTACTTAATCCTAGCGGAGAGGAGCTTTATAAAATATTGAAGGTAGAATCGTCTCAAGGAGGTATAGATGATAAGGTTGATATGTTATCAATTTAACCGAAGCAAGAAACAATGGTTAGGCATTTCTCCCGTGATTTTTATTTCGAGTTTAGTTGTTGGTTTAGCATTTAATGGTTATTTAAATGTAGCTATTAACTCTCAGGTATTTTTAGGACTCCCAGATCCAAAACCGATTTTCCTATTTCCAATAGTATTTGGAGGAGTTACTTTATTTTTTGTAATTTCTACATTAATTAGTATGTTAGTACAAACATTTAGAGAGGATTACAATCTGTTAGAAATATTAGGTGCAAGTAGATTTCATTTATCTTTTCTTGTAGGTGGGCAGATTTTCATAATCTCAATTATTGTTAGCATTGTTGGCTATATCTGTTCTCTTCCTGTCACTATTAATTACTATCACTTCTTGCAACATTTTTTTGGAAAGAATATTTTACCTGATATACAATTTAGGATGACTATATTAGGATTTGTTTCAACAGTATTACTAATATCTTTTTTAACCTTTTTAAGTGGTTGTTATTACTCTCTTAAAAGTATGAAACATAAAATTATCAGTCCATTCCGAAAAAAAATTCGACTGGTAAGAAAGGCAATGCTACTATGCTTCATACTCTTTATTTGGGGAACTATTCTTATTCAGATTTTTCAGGTTCAATCTATATTAGCGAAAGCTCAAATGATTTTTAATCTAGTAATTTTTAATATAGCCATTACTTATCAAATATCTCCTTATATTCAAGGGGGAGCTATCAAATTGCTCTCAAAAGTGATATTTAGAAAACGATATATGTATATTTTTTCGAAGTGGAATTTATTATTTAATAATTCTTATATAAAATCTATAAGTGCATCAGCTATCGGTATCATAACTCTCATATCGAGCTTTCAAATGATATCTCAAAACATATTAGCCAGATTTCAAGATAATGGAGATTTAGAGTTGAAAGTAGCTTTTATTGTATACGTAGGAGCACCGATTTTAATAGTATTGGCAAATATTATGTCTATTGCGATTCTATCTTTAGAGCAAGAGAAAAATGAAATTAAACAATTAGAACTTTTAGGAGTTTCAAACTTTCAAATGGTAATGATTAAGTTGGGAGAGTCAATATTTTTAACGACAGTAGTATCGTTGCTCTCACTACTCCTTAATATTGTGATAATGTTATTGATAGCGTACTGTTTAAAAGAAGATAGCTTGCTTAGAAGTTTTAACTATTCTGGCTTAGTTCTTTCAAATATAATAATTTCAATTATGCTATTCACTGTTCTGTTTTTATCAAAGAGCTCCTACTTTATTATCAAAAATATAAGAGATAACATTATCAAATTGCTTGTAAATTCCAATAAAAAAGTTTATAATAGTAATGGATAAAGTACTTAATCCAAAAAATTTAAATAGGAGGAACTAGCTATGGCAGAAGAAGTATTAAATCTTCAGCTTGTATCTGTTCAATTAGAAGAGACAGATGAAGTTGATGGAATGCGGTTTAGTACATTCAGTGCACATCGTTGTGGCAACTGGAGTGCTTTTAGTTGGGAAAAATGTTAACGTGTATAGTTAACTTGTTTAAATTGTAGACTTTTAGAATTTTTTCTAAAGTTTTGGATACATTCCAGTATATTGGAATGCTAGTACTAAAGTCAGGGGAATCAGTAGATTCCCCCTTTTTGATAAAATTAAATTTTAAGCGTAATAGTTGATTGTGAATAATACAGCATATTGGAATTCCGTAATGTCAGCTATGTTCCTGAAAAACTTAGATATAAAATGAATAGAGTGCAAAGTAAACAGTTCGTATAAGAAAAGTCGCGATGTCTTACAGATATCGTGGTTTTTCTTATATGAATTAAGTTATTGAATTGTGATTCTGGAATCTAGATTATTTTTTAGAAGGAGAAATTTATTCGATAATTTCTATGCAGATATTGCATAGAACCCCATTTTTAATTTTAGAATGACTAAAATAGTATCAGAAGGGGTTCTATGTATATTCGGATAAAAAATTTAAGAGAAGACAGAGACTATAAACAGAGTCAAATTTCACAGTACTTAAATTGTTCCCAATCTACTTATTCTAGAATAGAGAACGGTATTCAAGATGTTCCTACTCAGTTTTTAAAGAAGTTGGTAAAGTTATATGGAGTAACTACGGATTTTTTGCTAGAGATGGATAAGGAATAATATCCCTTCTGTTGCCCGTTGACAACTGAATAGACCAATGTGGGACTTTCTCACTTGTCAAGCAATTTAGTCGGATACGCTAGGATATGAGCGAATAATGTTGACTATAAAATAGGTTGGTCACCTATCTGCCAGGACAACAAGTGAGGATAATGATACTTCTAACCGTTTAGGCTGCCAGCGAGAAAGGACAGAGGGTGCAATCCCCATGTAGAACTTAACCAGTTCTGCCCACTGAGGTCATAAATTTTAAAGTAAAGGAAATAAGAATTATGGAAAAAACACAAACTGGTGCGGAGTTACCGCAAGTTATGATTGAGGGCTATAAGGTGACGGTAAGAGTAACCGATAAGCCATTAAAGATTACCGAGGTTTTAGACGATTTACTGGGGCGACAGCTGGAAAAAATTTGAGTTTTTAGCGGACAAGTCTTGATAGATTATGTAAAATAGACTAGTAGAACCTCAGTCCTTAATCGGTAAGCACCTAAACACTGATTAAGGAGAGACACATGACAAAAGCCTGTATTTATTTACGCCTATCACGAGATGATGGGGATNTAATCGGTAAGCACCTAAACACTGATTAAGGAGAGACACATGACAAAAGCCTGTATTTATTTACGCCTATCACGAGATGATGGGGATAATGTGGAAAGCAATTCCATCATCAACCAACGCTCGCTTTTGCGAGACTATGCCAGAAATCACGATTTTATAATTTTAGAAGAATTTGTGGATGATGGCATCAGTGGCTTAACCTTTAACCGTCCTGACTTTAACCGTATGATGGCGATGGTGAATGATAAAATCATTGATACCATAATTGTCAAGGACTTATCACGCTTCGGTCGAGATTATATTGAGACTGGGAAATACCTTCAACGAATTTTACCTACAATGGGAGTTAGGTTTATTTCAGTCAATGACCACTATGATAGTATGACCGCAGATACCAATGAAACACACTTGGTCATGCCTATTAAAAGTCTTATTAACGACAGCTACTGTCGAGATATTTCAACCAAAGTTCGGAGTACTCAAAAAGCGAAACGGCAAAAAGGCGAGTTTATCGGAGCCTTTGCTCCCTATGGCTATCTTAAAGATGACAAGCAACGGAATCATTTGGTGGTTGATGAGATTATACGCCCGACTATCGAGAAAATCTTTGCTCTGAAACTAGATGGCTATTCGTCAAACGCTATTGCAAGGTTTCTTAATCAAGCTGGGGTAGAAACGCCTCTACAACGTAAGAAAGCCCGTCAGGAAAAGCTTAAAGGTTTTTATGGCCATTGCCATAAGTGGGATACCAAAATGGTCAATCGTATCCTGATTAATCGTGTCTATACTGGCACTTTGGAACAAGGTAAACAAACCAAACTCAATTACAAGTCGCAGAAATCTGTGGCTGTCAATCCATCAGATTGGGTACGAGTTGACGATACGCATGAGGCGATTATCTCAAAAAGTACGTTTGAGATAGCCAATAATCTCTTACTCAGGGATGTCAAGCATGGGAAAAATGTTCCTGACTTATTTGCGGGGTTATTGTTCTGTAGCGACTGTCAGGCTCAGCTTGTACAACGAAAACTTCGCTACAAGGACAAAGAGACTGTTCAATATATTTGTAGCACCTACAATAATGGACGAGGATGTAGCCGTCATGCAATTAAACAAGAGAGATTACTAGACTTAGTATCGACCTTTATTCATCAATACCTTGACTGGAAGTCTTATCTGATTAAAGCCGTTCCTGATTATTTGAACCAAGAACAGTTTTTGGAAGTTGATTTTACTTCTCTGCTTGCGAATCGTAAGAAGTATGAACAGTTGCTCCAGTCCTTGTATTTGGATTTAGACGACGGTTTGATCAATGATACAGAATACCAAGAGTTTCAGCGAAGCTATCGCCAAAAGCTAAAACAGATTGAGGACACCATCACTCAAAAGAAAGCACTGGCTCAAACCCTGTATGACAAACTTCAGGATAAGGAACGGTGGCTAAAGCAATTGAGTGAAATCCAGAAAGATAAAAAACTCAATCGTCTCACTTTAGTGACCTTACTTGACCGTATTGTCATTCATGAGAACCAGGAGTTGACCTTAGTGTTTCATGATGTGGCAGAACTAGAAGTCCTCCAGCAGTTTTCTCATAAAGAGACGGAGGTGGTCTAATGGCACGTACCAAGAACCGCTACCGCAAGCAAACGAGCGAAGAGATACCATGCCAAACTTATCGCACAGGAATCTACATTCGTCTGTCCAAAGAGCGTACTGAAATCTGGAGAAACAAGTCGCAGTCCTTAGAAACGCAAGAAAGTCTAGCTCGAGCTTTTGCTAAGGAGAAAGGTTTAGTTGTAACCAAGTGCTACATCGACTATGAGTATTCAGGCACAACTTTTAACCGACCTGCCTACCAGGACATGATGGATGACCTCAAAAAAGGTATCATCAACTGTATCTTAATTCGAGACTTATCTCGTCTGGGTCGTAACTATATTGAGATGGGACGACTGATTGATAAAGTATTCCCTTTTATGGGGGTTCGATTTATCTCAATCAATGATAACCTAGACACTCTCAATGGGTTAGGAGATAAGAAATCCTTTGAGGTAGAAATTAAGAATTTGGTCAATGACCTTTATTCTAAGGATATTTCAAAGAAAGTTATAGCCTATAATATTCATCAAGCCAGTCAAGGATATTTTATAGGCAGTTTTCCTCCTTATGGCTATAAGCTAGATAAGCAAGAAAAGGGAGTGAAACTCGGTATTGATCCGATTGTGCAACCCGTTCTTAAAACAGTATTTGAGAAGTTAACAGTAGGTCAATCCATTATTGCGGTGACAAAATATCTAAATGAGGAGAGATTAGCTGTACCGACTGCCTATCGAGAAACGGGACGACTGACCAGGCTTGACTCGGATACAAGAGAATGGAAATCAGCCAATCTTTTGCGATTGATTAAGAGTCCAGTTTACCAAGGACAATTAGTTCAACGAAAAAACAATAAGTCTTTAGCACAGAAAGACTATGTTCACTTTGAGCATGCTCATGAGGCCTACATTAGTTCAGAAGATTTTGAAAGGATTAAAGCTAAGATTAGTGACAGAAAAAATTCCAAAAAATCAGCTGCACCCAGAACACCTAATCGCTATAATGGTCTGGTTTATGCCAAAACCAAATCAACTCAAATGATTCGAAAATGTCGTCATTTCTCAAACAATAAGTCTAATTATGATTACTATTATTTTACAGACTATGTTTATGGTACAATACCTTCAGAAAGACAG